>JADFHH010000201.1 GCA_022567275.1 Pseudomonadota bacterium
AATTCGGCAGCGATTACAACAACAAGCGGCGCATCGCCATCGCACCTGATGACGACAAACAGGAAAAGTCCGAATATCTCGTTCCCAAGGGGCGCCATTTGAGCGTGCAGGAGGGGGACCGGATCGAGAAGGGCGAGTTCTTGCTCGATGGCCATCCCGCGCCGCATGACATTCTCGCCATTAAGGGCGTGGAAGAGCTGGCCGCCTATCTGGTCGATGAAGTCCAGGAGGTCTACAGGCTCCAGGGCGTGACCATCAACGACAAGCATATCGAGGTTATCGTCCGGCAGATGCTGCAAAAAGTAGAGATCGTGATTCCCGGAGATACCGGTCTCCTGAAAGGCGAGCAGATCGACAAAAGCGATTTCGATGAGCGCAACGAAAAGGTGAAGGCGGACGGCGGCAAGCCGGCAACGTCTGCTCCGGTGCTGCTTGGCATCACCAAGGCCAGCCTGCAAACCCGCAGCTTTATTTCCGCGGCGTCGTTCCAGGAGACCACGCGTGTTCTCACCGAGGCGGCGTTGTACGGCAAGGTGGATACGCTGGAGGGCCTGAAAGAGAACGTCATCGTTGGCCGTTTGATCCCGGCCGGCACGGGCAGCATGCTCAACCAGCTGCAAAGGGTTGCTTCTCACCGTGATGAACTCATCGTTGAGGAGCGCGCCAGGGCCGCCGCCAAACGTTTGGCGGAACAGGCCAAGGAAGAAGAGGTTGCGCTCATCAGCGATGAAAAAGCAGAGGCTGCTGAAGCGCCGGCCGAATAGAGCGAGGCTCCCGGCTGCCCAGGCCAGGTGCAGGACATGCGAGGGGCCGCTCATATGAACGGCCCTTTTGCAATTGGAAATTGTCCGTTCTGGATGGGGATCTATACAACCATGGCGAATACCAGGCCCGATAGCACCGCGCCCGCAAAGGCCAGCAGCAAATAAGCCGCGAAGACCGGGAGCCGGACAAGGGCAAATACGGCAATGGCTGCGGGAAAAGAACTCACCCCGCCAGCTATCAAAAATGCCATCGCTGCGCCCGGGTCCATACCGGCGTCCACGAGACCGGAAATCAGCGGCAGGGCGGCATAACCGTTGAGATAGGCCGGTACGCCAACCAGCGCCGCCAGCGCTGTCCCGGTAAATCCTCCCGCGCCAAGGAATTGTGAAATCCATTGCCCGGGAATGTAGGCCAGCATGAGGCTCTCAAGCAGGAACGCCAGCAACAGCCACTTTCCAAGAAACATGAAAGAGCGCACGAGTTCGCCGGCGAACACCCCGCGGCGCTCAGCGTCGCTCCAGAACGACCAGTTGATCGCCTTGCCGTCTCGCAGCGCCGAGGCGCCGCAGCCGCCATCGCCGATGCCGGGTTTCAGTGCGACCGTGAAAACCGGCGTATTTTTGAATGCGAGGACCGCGAAACCACCCATCAATCCAACGCCGATCGCCGCCATGGTTTTGCCGAGGGCAAATGTCATCCCCAAGGTTCCGACAGTAAGAAAGAACATGGACGGGTCCATCAGCGGAGACGACAGCCAGAAGGCCATCACCGCCGGCAGGGGAACGCCCATGCTCAGAAGGGCTGCGATCAGCGGGATAACCCCGCAGGAGCAGAAGGGCGAAAGTCCGCCGAGCAAGGCCGCCATGACAATCATGCCGGCAACATGTCCGGAAAAGGCCTTGGCAATCAGGCTGTCGGCGTGGCTTGCCTTGGCGTAGGCGGCGAGAAAGACGGCCACACCGAGAAACGGGATAACCTGGGCGAACTGGAACAGCGCGAAGCGCAGCGACACAAGCACTTGCGGCTGGTCGAATATCGCCAGCGTTGCAAGGACAAGGCCTGTTGACACCCAGGCGCCGTCCGGGCGGATGGCGGGCAAGTTGTGCCGGAGTGTTGTGGAAATTCTGGTGTTCATGCGTCTGTAAGCTCAGACGTTGATTTTGCTGAACCGCGTTCGCCCGGGCTGGCGCCGGACTGATCCTCGCAACAATTCTCGGTGAGGTAGTCCATGAGTTGAGTCAGCACTTGATAATTCGCGGAATTTATAACCTGCCGGCCCAATTTGCGCTGTTTGATCAGCCCGGCATGGGCCAGACTATCGAGATGATGCGCGAGCGTTGAGAGGGGGACAGCAAGCGTGCTTCCAATTTGTCCGGTCGTCGTACCGGCGTCGCCCGCCCTGACAAGAAGTCTGAAGATCGCGAGCCGCGTCTCGTTTCCGAGCGCCGAAAAACCCATTGCGGCTTGTCTTTCCTGCATTTGCCGGCAGCCTTTATAATAGTAACTATTGTACTAGTTATATAGATATATAAGAAATAATCAAGGCGGGTTATATTTTGCGCGCCGGAGGTGCCGGATTCATACGTTTTCCCCGTGATTTAGCGGTTGACGGGCATGGGGCGCATGCGTATGTTGCGCCAGCTTTACGGCAGGCGGTAGAATGCTTCGCTTGGGGCTGGCGCCCCGGATTTTTTACCCATGTGTTCTAAACGCTGCCGTCAAAAAAGCCGGATCAAAACTGGGACATGATCTTTCAGAAAACGGGCTTGCCCCATTTTGAAAGATCCTCTGGTTTTTAAGGTGCTGAGCGGCGCTCTGCGAGCGGTCGTCTCGGCTATTGGTGCATGAGGGTGGAGCTGCGTTTCGTTGACGCGTGTATCCTCATATATGTTGGAATTTGGATAAAGAAGAAAAGAAATGCCGACGATACAACAGCTGATACGCAACCCGCGCAAGACGCCGGTCAAGCGCAACAAGGTGCCGGCTATGGAGGCGTGTCCGCAAAAACGCGGCGTGTGCACGCGCGTCTATACGACCACGCCGAAGAAACCGAACTCGGCGCTTCGCAAGGTTGCCCGCGTGCGTTTGACCAACGGTTTCGAGGTCACGAGCTACATCCCCGGCGAGGGCCATAACCTTCAGGAACATTCGGTGGTGATGATCCGCGGTGGCCGGGTCAAGGATTTACCGGGTGTGCGCTATCACATTATCCGTGGCGTTCTTGACACCCAGGGCGTGTCCGACCGCCGTCAACGGCGTTCGAAATACGGCGCCAAGCGGCCAAAATAGCAATCGGCCCGGCGAAAAGATCAATCAAGGGAAGTTCAAACGATTATGTCCCGGCGGCACAGAGCTGAGAAACGAGATATTATTCCCGACCCGAAGTTCGGCGACGTCGTTTTAACGAAATTCATGAACTCGGTGATGAAGCAAGGCAAGAAATCGGTGGCCGAGCGTATCGTTTACGGCGCTCTCGATCAGATGGAGTCCAAGGCCAAATCGAACCCCATGGAGATGTTCCATCAGGCGCTGGAGAATGTCATGCCGACGCTTGAGGTTCGCTCGCGCCGTGTCGGCGGCGCGACATATCAGGTGCCGGTCGAGGTGCGCACGATTCGCCGTCAGGCGCTGGCGATCCGCTGGATTATAACAGCGGCGCGATCCCGGGGAGAAAATACCATGGTTGAGCGGCTGTCGGGTGAGTTGCTCGATGCCGCCAACAATCGGGGATCGGCGGTCAAGAAACGTGAAGATACGCACCGGATGGCTGAGGCGAACCGCGCCTTTGCCCATTACCGGTGGTAGCGGATAGCGGCAGGTTAAAGTTAGAAAAATGGCACGCGAAACACCCATCGAGGATTACCGCAATATCGGCATCATGGCCCATATTGACGCCGGCAAAACCACGACAACCGAGCGTATCTTATATTATACCGGCAAGAGCCACCGCCTCGGCGAGGTGCATGACGGCGCCGCCACCATGGACTGGATGGAGCAGGAGCAGGAGCGCGGCATCACCATCACTTCCGCCGCGACGACCACCTACTGGAACGGCAAGCGGATCAATATCATCGACACGCCGGGCCATGTGGACTTCACCATTGAAGTGGAGCGCTCGCTTCGGGTGCTGGATGGCGCGGTGGCGCTGCTCGACGCCAATGCCGGTGTCGAACCCCAGACCGAGACCGTTTGGCGCCAGGCCGACAAATATAATGTGCCGCGCATGCTGTTCGTCAATAAAATGGACAAAATCGGCGCGGATTTTTTCAAATCGGTGGAAATGGCCGAGGACCGGCTGGGTATGGTGCCCGCGGTGGTGCAATTGCCGATTGGCGCGGAGAACAAATTCGCCGGCGTGATCGACCTCGTCAAGATGAAGGCGATTGTCTGGGACGAAGAGACCCTTGGCGCAAAATTCCACGAAGAGGATATCCCCGCTGAACTGGTCGAGGAGGCAGTGCAATATCGCGACAAGCTGATTGAGCTTGTGGTCGATCAGGACGACGCGGTCATGGAAGCCTTTCTTGAAGGCGTTGAGCCCGATCAGCCGACCCTCAAGGCCATGATCCGCAAGGGGACGTGTAGCAACGCATTCGTGCCGGTATTTTGTGGTTCGGCGTTCAAGAACAAGGGCGTGCAGCCGCTTCTCGACGCCATCGTCGATTATCTGCCGGCGCCCACCGACGTGACCGCCATCATGGGGGTCAGGCCCGGCAGCGATGAACAGCTGAGCCGCGACAGTACCGATGACGCACCGTTCGCGGCTCTCGCTTTCAAGGTGATGACCGATTCCTTCGTCGGCTCGCTTACTTTCGTGCGCGTCTATTCCGGCGTGGTGCATACCGGCGACACCGTCATGAACGCGGTCAAGGGCAAGCGCGAGCGGGTCGGGCGCATGCTGCTGATGCATGCCAATTCCCGCGACGCCATCGAGGAGGCCC
>JADFHH010000202.1 GCA_022567275.1 Pseudomonadota bacterium
CGCTCGGTCAGTCCCTCGAATATCCGGACCGCTTTTTCGTATATTTTCTTGGACCCGGTATGCTCCCTCATCACCTCGCCGGCGCGGAAGGCGCGCTCGAAATTGATCGCCTGTTCGAGCTGGTGAATCGTGATCTCTGTCAGCTGTCCCGTCAACGGGATGTCGCGTTCCACGATCCCTCCGATCTCCACGCTGATCTTGTTGATCTGCCAAATGGTTACACCCGAAACCACGGCGAGCAGCGCCAGGCAGAAGCCTACGAGGGCAAAAATCTTGGTGACGACACGCATCGAACCGCCGGGCGCACGTTCTCCGTTAGCGTCCCTCGGGCTGCCCTCGCCACGCGTTTCGCCCGGCGCCGTTTGATCGCAAGAAGTCATAAAGTGGCCACTGTCCCTAAGATCTCATCCACCCGCCGGCATTTTCGCTCCGTGAGACTAGGCAAAAGTGGTAAAGAACTGATTGATCCCGCTTGCCTGTATAACGCCCCAGGATTGAGATGTTTCATGTGCGAGCGCGCAAAAAAACCCGGTGCGCGCGGCGCACCGGGCCGTAAAATCTGTCTATTTGGCCGGTTTTGACTCCGCCTGCTTCAGGCGGCGGCTTGCGCGTCGCTCTCGTCCTGACGGATCTGCGCCGCACGGGCGGTCCTGGAGAGGACCTCGTCGATTATGGCGATCGCACCGTCCTCATCCAGCTTGTGCACCGCGGCTATTTCGCGCGCCATGCGGTCAAGCGCCGCCTCGTAGAGCTGGCGCTCGGAGTAAGATTGTTCGGGCTGGGTCTCCGAGCGGTAGAGATCGCGAACCACCTCGGCAATCAAAACCAGAGAGCCCGAATTGATCTTGGCGTCATATTCCTGGGCCCGCCGGCTCCACATGGTCCGCTTGACCCGCGCCTTGCCCTTGAGCGTGTGCAACGCCTTCTTGACGATCTTGTCGCTGGACAATTTGCGCATCCCCACCCGGGCGGCTTTCCCGGTGGGAACCCGCAGCGTCATCTTTTCTTTCTCGAAATTGATTACAAAAAGTTCGAGCTTCGCACCCGCCACTTCTTCTTCCTCGATCGACGTGATCCGGCCGACGCCATGGGCTGGATACACGATTTGTTCTTTTGTGCGAAAACCTTTTCTTTGCTGGGGTTTTTTCTTTTCAGCCATCCGTCTGTTTCTCACTTTCAAGTCATCTGGCGCGGCAACCTGGTCCGCACGCATATGGCATCACGACGCCCGCAATCGCAGGCAAAAGGAGACCGGCAAAAACAAAAATACAAGAAAATCCGGCCGCCACCCATGTTCTTTCAAGGAAACATTCCAGGACTAAAAGATTTCCCGGAGTTCCTTTTTCAATGGCGCGACCGCTTCGTGTCACTTAAGGACGATTGCCCTCATTAAGGGTTCGATCGCCGCAAGCATTCTCTGGCCGAAAAAAAACCCGCCCATTCCGGACGGCTCAGTTGCGGGCCAAGGCGCTCTTCGCCATTTTCGAAAAATTAATATATCACATTTTTCGTGGATTCGGAAGCCATCGCGCGTAATGACTGGGCAAATTGGTGTGTTTTTGTGCGCAATTGAGCGCATATGGTTAACATCCAGGGCGAAGAACCAAGCCATCAGACCAGATAAAGCGGCTCCAGCGGGGATTGCGTCGATGGTATCCACTCTGTCATCCTGCCCTTCCGTGAAGTTTCAAACCGCCCCTTCCCTGCTCCTGGTTCTCGCCCTTGCGGCCTGCGCGGAGAGCCATTCAAACAAATCCGTTCCCGAACCGCGTATCGCTGTTTCGCAAGTCACCCTGGCGCCTGAGTCCGCGCAGGCCATGATCAATGAATACCGCGCGGACCACGGTCTCAAGCCGGTATCGCTGGCGGAGAAACTCACATCGGCCGCCACGGCCCACGCGCGCGACATGGCCCGTCAAGACCGGATTTCCCACCGCGGAAGCGACGGCTCCGACCCCTGGGCCCGGGTCAGGCAGACCGGCTACGCTGCACTTCTGGCGGCGGAAAATGCCGCTGCCGGCCAGCGCTCCTTCGCCGAGGTGCTGCAAGGCTGGAAGGGCTCACCGGGACACAACAGGAATCTGCTGCTGCGCGACGCCACCCAGATGGGCATCGCGCTGGCGACCCGGCCGGACGGGCGTTATAAGACCTTCTGGATCCTGGTTATGGGGAAGCCGGGGTAAAGGGCGCGCACGGCCCGTTAACGATCGATTTTACTGCAGTGAAAACGCCCGAAATTCACCGGTTAGTACCCGTCAATATTGACAGTGGCAGAGGGCGGATTGCTTGGGCGCCTTTGACCCGAAAATCCCACATACGTTAGGTTAACATACGCATATATATTTAGCGAAATCGGTAATTTTTCTTGTTTGCATTTTCGATATATTTATATTGTCTGATAAAATTTGATGGCTTCGCAATTGACTGGGCTGGAGGGACGAAGTGTCACAAATTCCTCGAGAACTGATTGATCAGTTTCGCAACCGGAAAGTTATGTTGTTTGTTGGTTCAGGCTGCTCGAAGGATGCGGGCTTTCCATCCTGGCAAGAATTGATCGGAGAGATGCAAAGGCTCTTTTCCGAGTGTGCCATAACATCAGCGCACACATTGCAAGTTTTATTAAACAATCTGACTATAAAAAAGCGGCGAAGGGGTTTCACGATTTAGACTCGGTCCTGTACCGAAAATCTATGCTCAAGCAGATAGATCCACCGAATTATCGCGGCCATCCGTCTTCTTGGTATCGCTATATCGCCCTGCTCTGCGCGCCAATTGTTACAACGACAAACTGGGACAATGTCATTGAAGATGCTACGTCGTACCGGCGGATGCATTGGCTGACCGACCCCAAATCACTCCTAGAACAGCGCCAGAGCAACCGCACGAGTGTATTTCATGTTCATGGGCACATCGAAGAATTTAATAGTGTAGTTCATACCTTGGATGACTATAAACGGTTCAACGAATCAGAAGGTGACGAAGCTCGACGCTACCTAGGACGATTGGCTGAGGAATATTCGTTCCTTATTGTCGGTTACAGTCTGGAGGATCCATTCATAACAGACATCTGCAACGACATGTCGCGAAACTGGAATGCCCGCCCTGATTTTTACAAGCTTGAACCAAATCCATCTGACGAGGATAGGCACGCTGCAAGGGATAAGCACGAACTAACATTGGTACCCTACGACAAGGAAAGTACGGGAAGTCACTCTCAAGGAATTGACGCTTTTTTTGGTACGATTTGCGATGAACTGGAACTGGAACGCCCGTCAATAACTTCTGCCCTGCCACTAGGTGTGATTTCACGAGCTGACGACCTCGTTGAAATCGATGAGGAGTTTTTGAAGAGTGTTCAACCGCCTAGTTCCGAAGCGTTGCGCAGGTTCTATCGCGGGTCGCCGGGCAACTGGGCTCCTGTCGTTCATCAAAAAACTGCGAGGCGAGCAGCAGTCGATCGTGTGTTGAAGGTGCTCGAAACCGAACTCGGTGTCGCGCTGATTGGCGCCGGAGGGGAAGGCAAGAGCACCATACTCAAACAGATTGCTATTGAACGAAAACGGCAGGGCTGGAAAGTTCTTTTTGCCCAAGAAGCTTCACCCGCTGCTATCGATACAGCATTCGCAGCACTGCGACAGGATCGTAAACACGACATATTGCTCTGTATCGATCAAGCGGATTCCGCTGAAAATTTGGTGCCGCTTTTGCGATTTGCAGAAAATAGGCGAAACTCGACAACTGTGGTTCTCGCCTGCCGCGAGTATCAATGGTCCCAACGTAGTGATTTGGATCAGTTGCGGAGCTATGTCCAAACAGTTCCCTGTGGCCGTTTGAACCAAACTGAGTCGAGAGAGATTGCCAACCTGCTTATCGGATCTGGCGCACTGGTGAACCCGCAAGACGATGTCACTACTTTGACCAGACGTCTGCAGGATGAGTCAAATAACTTTCTATTGGCCGCAATGCTCTATGCAACTGAGGGGCGACCTCTGAAGGCCATTATCGCAAGCGTTATCGACGACATAAAGAAACGAGAGCAAGGTGATAGATTTCTCACCGCGCTTGCCGTCGTTTCCGCACTGGAGGTCAGAAAAAGTCGGACCGGGCGGCCGTTCTTTTGTTCCCAGAATTTGTTCAAGGAGGTTTTCTCACTTTCAACTGCTGGGATGAAGGGCTGGGTATCAGCAATTAGAGGAGAGGTATCACTGACTCCACGGGGTGACAAATCTATTGAAACAAGACATCCCAGAATAGCTTCAGTTATTTCTGAAAAGCTATTTGGAGACGGCGGCTATCTCGATGAACTAGAAATACTTGAAAATATTCTTGGTGCTGCGGGAAGCATTTCACGCACCAATCCCAAACCCGGTGAACGCAAGTTGTTGGGCGCAATTCCAGACGCTGACCGGAGGGCCGGACGAGATATTGAGCATGTTCGAAAGCTTTACGCATACTCAACCACGGCCGATCCTTCCGATGCGCCATCATGGCAGGCGTGGGCGCTGATGGAGAAAGAGGCGGGTGAAATCGAAACGGCGCGCGGCCTATTCGAAAAGGCCACCCAAGCCGATCCTTCCGATGCGCCATCATGGCAGGCGTGGGCGCTGATGGAGGTTTCACTTGAGAACTATTCCGAAGCCAAACGATTATTAGAGGAATTTATCAAGAATTGTGGTCGAGTGACAGAAGCTGTCATGCTCGAGAGT
>JADFHH010000203.1 GCA_022567275.1 Pseudomonadota bacterium
TGTCAGTCTGATAGCCCTGCATGCCTTTGACCTCCCGGATGAATTCCCCGAAGCCGTGCTGAAGGAAGCGGATGAACTCAACCCCCCCACCTCGCAAACCCATGACGATTTTCGGGACATCCCCTTCATCACCATCGATCCGTCAGATGCGCGCGACCATGACGATGCGGTGTGGGCCGCGCCCGATGACGCCGCCGCCAATAAAGGCGGTTGGCTGGTGATGGTTGCAATCGCCGATGTCGTTCATTTTGTACGCTCGGGTTCGAATCTCGACAAGGAGGCCCTGAAACGCGGCAATTCCGTTTACTTCCCCGACCGGGTCGTGCCCATGCTGCCGGAGCGCATCTCAAACGATCTTTGCTCTTTGCGCGAAGGCGAGGAGCGCGCGTGTCTTTGCGTCCGCCTGGTGTTCGACGCATCGGGGCGCAAAATCAGCCATCGCTTTTCCCGTGGCATCATGCGCTCGCGGGCGCGTCTCACCTATGCCCAGGCGCAAGCAGCCATCGACGGTGACGCCGATAACGCAACCGCCGTCTTGCTGGAGAATGTACTGCACCCTCTTTGGCAAGCCTATAGCGCGCTGGCCAAGGCCCGTGACGCGCGCGGACCGCTTGATCTCGATCTCCCGGAACGAAAAGTCGTATTGGGCGCGGATGGACAAGTAGAAAGCATCGTCTCCCCGCCGCGTCTGGTGGCGCACCGGCTGATTGAAGAGTTTATGATCCAGGCCAATGTCGCGGCCGCCGAAACCCTTGAGAAGAAAAAATCCCCGCTCATCTATCGTGTGCACGATGCGCCTTCGAGGGAAAAGCTCGAGGCTTTGCGGGATTTTTTGCGTACCCTTTCAATTGACCTTCCCAGGAGTGGACCGCTGAAGCCCGAACAGTTCAACCGCATCCTGGCGCGCGCCCGCGCCGCCGAGCTGGGCGAACTTGTCAGCGAAGTCGTGCTTCGCTCTCAGGCGAAAGCCGAATACAGCGCCGCCAATGCCGGTCACTTCGGCCTTAATCTGCGCCGCTACGCGCACTTCACCTCGCCGATCCGCCGCTATGCCGATTTGATCGTTCACCGCGCCCTGATCCGCGCCCTTGATCTGGGAGCCGATGGGCTCATTGAGCGCGAGATTGGTGAGCTTGAGCAAACCGCAAACTCCATTTCAGATTCCGAACGGCGCGCCACCTCGGCCGAACGCCAGACCGTTGACCGGTTGATCGCCGCTTTTCTCGCGGGCCGGATCGGCGCCCGGTTCGTGGCGCGGATATCCGGCGTTATTCGCAGCGGTCTGTTTGTCCGGCTGCAGGATACCGGCGCCGACGGATTTGTGCCCGCGTCATCGATCGATGGCGACTATTTCCGCCATGACGAGCGCCGCCAGGCCCTCATCGGCGATCGGACGGGCATCGGCTACAAGCTTGGAGATCGCGTTGAAGTGCGGTTGGTTGAAGCCGTGCCAAGCGCAGGCGCCTTACGGTTTGAAATGTTAAGCGATGGCGCGTATATGCCTGCGGTGAAGAAAACGGCACGCACAAAGCCGCCACGCAAACGAAAAGGACGTAGCCGGGCGGCGCGGCGCAGATAGCCTGCGCGCTTGACTTCCCGCCCATGGGCGATAGGTTGCACGCGACTGAAGGCAAACGCATCCTTTCGAGGACAAGTTCAGATGGCCAAAGCCACCACCGTGAAAATCAAGCTCGTGAGCACGGCGGGCACAGGCTATTATTATGTCACCAAGAAGAACCCGCGCACGCTGACCGAAAAACTCACCATGAAGAAGTATGATCCGGTCGTGCGCAAACATGTCGATTTCAAAGAATCAAAAATAAAATAAGCGCATTCCCGCGCGTCGGGGCGCACTGCACTTCATCCAATATCCAGTTTTCAGGAATGATAAAATCCTGCGTCCCGCAACCATTGGGAAGCGGAGAAAATCTCAGCTGAACCAAAGGAGATCATCGGTCATGTGAATTGGTGGCTGGCCAGCAAACGGCGTTAACGAGGAGGCCACTCAACCGTTCACCAGCCAGCCAACCCCACGGACCCAGGATATGCGGCGGACCTGAGCATTCCGTAGGGCGTTTCGTAATGGGGGGAACGAACAGGGACTCACGAATCAGAATGATCTGAAACGCAGAAGACCCCTCGTACGGCTACTTTCCCCCTCCTGCGTACCCACATATCCCAACTCAGACCGGTTCGCAAATATTAGCCTCACCCATTCGCCGCTATACGTATAAGTTTCTACGCGGTCAGCAATTGAAAAGGCGTGGCACCGTAAAGTGTTAACCTTAAATATGGGGACAGGGAGAATGGGTGGGCCGCCGCGAAGGCCAAAGTTATCCACTAATATTTGTGGATTTGTGCAAAAAAACGCACTTATATGCAATTGAAACGCCGATCAGGCGGCGTCCGCGACCACCCGATTGCGGCCATCGCGTTTGGCGCTATACAGCGCTTCGTCCGAGCGTTTCAGCAATCCCTCAGGCGTATCGTCAATACCGTCCAGTGTCGCGATGCCAACACTGGCGGTAACCGTAAGCTGCTTGTCCTGGTCGAGATGGAAGGGATCCGACGCGATGCACTGGCGCAGCCGCTCAGCCACAGCATAAGCCTTGGTCAGATCGGTTTCGGGCATCATCACCACGAATTCCTCACCCCCCAGGCGGCAGGCCAGATCAATACCGCGGATATTTTTTTGCAACCGCCGGGAAAATTCCCTGAGCACCTCATCGCCGGCCTGATGGCCGTGTGTATCGTTCACCGCCTTGAAATAATCGATATCCACGATCAGCAGAGAAAGCGGCTTGCCGCGCTGAACGGCTTCATCGACGAGTGTCTGCAGGTGACGGTCCATATAGTGACGATTGTAAAGACCCGTCAGCGAATCGGTAATGGCCAGCTCAACGCTTTCTTCGAGATGGTTGCGTAACTGGTCTGAATAACGCTTGCGTCTGATCTGGGTTCTGACCCGGGCCATCATCTCATTCTTGTCGATCGGGCGAACGAGATAGTCATTCACGCCCATCTCGAGTCCACGAAACAGGCGCGCATCCTCGCCGGGCTCTGAAATGATGAGAATCGGCAACTGTCGCATGCGGTCCAGCGACCGTAACTGCGAGCACAAGCGTAAACCATCCGAGCCCGTTAGGCTCAAAGAGACCATCAACAGATCATAGCCGCTATCGGGAAGATTTATCAGCGCCTGGTGTGGATCACGTTCCAGATCGATAGTGTGCTCTTCGGATAATGTTTCGATGATGCGCTCCGCCGAGCGCGCATGGTCCTCAACCAGCAGAATCTTGCCTCCCAACCCGGCACTGTCGCCCAGCACCGAAGGGTCTGGCGTCATTCCCATCTGCTTTCCGGTAGTGGCCCGCATGAACATCTCGTCCACAAGCATTTTCAGGCGTGAGAGATTTTTTACCCGCGTGATAAGCGCAAGCTCATCGACCGGCTTGGTCAAAAAATCATCCGCGCCTGCCACAAGGCCCTTAACCTTGTCGGAAGGCTGATCGAGCGCGGTGACCATAACGACAGGGATATGCTGTGTCTTTGGGTCGCTCTTGAGACGCCGGCAGACTTCAAAACCGTCCATTCCCGGCATCATGACATCCAGGAGGACAACGTCAGCGCCTTCTCTGGCGCAAATCTGCAATGCCTGCTCGCCACTAGACGCCGTCAGCGTTTCGAAATACTCGGCTGTCAACCGCGCTTCGAGAAGTTTGACATTGGCTTCGATGTCATCGACGATAAGAACACGGGCGGTCATATGTTGCGTCCTCAACTCCCACGCTCAGGCTTCGCCTATGAACTGGCGGATAGTATCGAGAAACATCGTTACGGAAATCGGTTTTGAAATATAGGCTTCGCAACCGCCCTCCCGAATGCGCTCCTCATCCCCCTTCATTGCGAAGGCCGTTACCGCGATAACCGGAATTGAGCGGAGCGTATCGTCGTCCTTGAGCCATTTCGTGACTTCAAGCCCGGAGACTTCAGGCAGCTGAATATCCATCAGGATGAGGTCCGGCATGTGCTCCCGGGCAATGCCGAGAGCTTCCATTCCATCTCTGGTTTGCAATGTCTTATAGCCATGCGCTTCCAGCAGATCGCGGAACAGCTTCATGTTCAACTCGTTGTCTTCGACAATAAGTACGGTTTTTGTCATCGGCCTGACCGCTTGCGAATCGGAGGCCTCATAATCGGCTATCCCGCCAGAAAATTCCATACTAACTATTCCGTTTGAGCTAACCCCGGCGCGGCGTTCCTCCGCGCCCGATCAATTGCCCCTATTCGACCGTAAAACCTGTAACTAAGTCTTAAAACCCGCGCCCAGGCTTATTGCCAATGCGCGGTGAAAGTTTCAACACTCCGGCATGAGGGAAATGCCTACATCTTTGTCACCAGATGCCGCGCGGGACATCGCCATAAGTGCGCTGACTTTTCTTGCCGCTGACGAGGCCCGGCTTGTCCGCTTTCTGGGCCTTACGGGCTGGACTCCCCAGACCCTGGCAATGCCTGAATCGAGAGCGGCGATTCTGGCGGCGGCGCTGGACCATTTGATGGGTGAGGAAGATTTGCTTCTGACCTTCGCCGCAAATCTTGGCCTCGACCCTGAAAATGTCGCCATGGCCCATCGCACGCTGTCAGAGTGTGGACCCCAAGGGAGCTGACACCGGCCATGGAACCGGCCTTGCGCATCGGCATCG
>JADFHH010000204.1 GCA_022567275.1 Pseudomonadota bacterium
TGGAAGGCCGCTCTAAAAAAATGATCGCGGTCGCTCAGTGCTCCGCGCAGTCTCCCGCCTGCGGGGGAAAAATCAAAATCCGGAGCCTCCGGGCTGCCGGACACTTTGGCTTGCCCTGGCGCTTCGCTGCTTGAGGGCGAACAGTGCTGCGTGAAAGGAGAGTATATAAACCGGCCCAAACAGGCCGCATATTCACCCGCCCCCGTAGCTTTGTATCAAACTCCCCGCGACCAGGTGCCAGCCATCGACCAGCACGAAAAAGATCAGCTTGAAGGGCAGCGATATGATGACCGGCGGGAGCATCATCATGCCCATGGACATCAGCACCGAGGCCACGACCATGTCGATGACAATGAAGGGAACGAACAGCAGAAAACCGATTTCAAAGGCGCGCTTGAGTTCCGAGATCATGAAAGCGGGAACCAGAACGCGCAGGGAAACGTCCTCGGCTTTCTCGGGGCGCTCATCGCCCGAAAGCTCCATGAACAGGCTGAGATCTTTCTCCCGCACATGCCGCATCATAAAACCCTGGAAGGGTTGGGAGGCTCGCTCGAATGCTTGTTTTATCTCGATTTCCTGGGCGATCAAGGGCTTGATTCCCGCGTCATAGGCTTGCTGGAACACCGGGCCCATCACAAATGCCGTCAGGAACAAGGCCAGCGAAATCACCACCGTGTTGGGCGGCGATTGCTGAACGCCGATGGCCGTGCGCAGCAGCGAAAGGACCACCACGATGCGGGTGAATGAGGTGACCATCACCAGGATCGACGGCGCCAGGCTCAAAATAGTGATGAGGGCGATGATCTGAACCGTGCGTTCGGTCAATCCCGCGCCGTCGCCAAAGCCGATGGTGACGTCCTGGGCTGCCGCCGGAGCGCTTAACGCCAGCAGGGCGAGCGCGCCGAGCAGGGCGGTTCGGATTGCACCGGGGGTCGCTCTTGAAGCGGGCCTATTTGTGTTCATCATTATCCGATGCCGCGGGTTCGCTATCGGGCGCAATTGTGACGCCGCCATCGCCGGTTTTGGTTTCGAACGCGTGGTTCGCGGGCCGGGATGCGTGGATGCCATTCTCGATCAACAGATCGACCGGGCCGCCGGTCATGATCAAATGCTCCACATTGTCTCTGCGCAGCAGAATCAGCTTGCGCCGGCCGTCGACCGAAGCAGCCTCGACCACGGCCAATCGTCTGTCACGGCCGCGCAGAAAACTTCCCGGCTTCGAATTGCCGCCGGATTTCGAGCCTCTGAGCAGACGTGCGCCGATCAATATCAGCGCAATGACGAAAACAAGGGCGATGATATAGTAGACGACATTGTTCAGATCCATTGGCATGAGCGCTCACACTGGCCACCGCAGTGGCCTTTCCTGGGGCGGCGTGGGGTTAACGTCGGTAGGCAAAAATTGCCGCCATGAGCCCTAACAAAGGGTTAATATTCCCCGCTTATCAGGAGGATTCCAGAAAGAGGGATCAGCCAGACCCGGCATACAGCGAATATTTAACCGCATTTTAACCCTGTTGGCGGCAAAGTTTGCCGAGATGGAAGCGCTGCGCGCCGCGTGCGTTAAGCATTTGCCAAGAGGGAAACCATGGCCGTTTCGGATTTGCCAATATTGGGATTGCTGAAAACCAGGATGCGCTGGCATCAGGCGCGCCAGGGTGTTCTTGCACATAATGTCGCCAATGCGGACACGCCGGGTTTTCGTCCCAGCGATCTGAAGCCCATGGGTTCAGACGCGAGCTTCCGCAAACCGGGCCTCACGCCCGTGGTCACGCAACGCACGCATAAAGCCCATCTGCTGGGCACACCGATGGGCCAAGGGAGCAGTTTCCGGAACGGCGTAACAAAGGGCTGGGAAACGACCTCCGCGGGAAATGCCGTGGTGCTGGAAGAACAGATGATCAAGGTGTCGGAGAACCAGTTCGACTTCCAGTTGGCCACAACGCTGTATGCCCGGTCTCTGGGTCTGCTGAAGACAGCGATCGGGCGCGGAACATGATGAGAAATTTGGTTTTTAGACACATCTAACGAGCGGATTTGACCAATGGATTTGAAGGCATCAATGAAAATAGCCGCCGCCGGGCTCAGGGTCCAGGGCGGGCGCATGCGCGTCATCGCGGAAAACCTCGCAAACGCGAACTCCACCGCCAAGACACCGGGCGGCGAACCATACCGCCGCAAGATTCCAACATTCACCCAGCAATTCAATCGCGAGCTTGGTCTCAAGACCGTCTCGCTCGGGCGCATTAAATATGACCAGAGCGATTTCGGGAAACGATATGAGCCGGGTCATCCAGCCGCTGACACCAAGGGTTTTATTCAAATCCCCAACGTCAATGCTCTGATTGAAGGCATGGATATGCGCGAAGCGCAGCGCAGCTACGAAGCCAATCTGAATGTCATCAGCGCGACGCGGCGGATGCTGGCCCGGACGCTTGACATTCTGCGTGCCTAGGCCGCGCCAACAAAGGAGACATGAAACATGCCAATTACTTCTGCAGCGGGCGCTGGCGCCTATTCCGCGATTGCCAAACTCGGCGGCAACGCCCTTGGCGAAGCAAAGCCGGCAGCTCCCTTGCAAGGCGGGACGGAGTTCAGCGACATTGTCGAATCGCTGCTTACCAATGTGACGCAAAGCGGCGAAGCGATGCAGACCCAGGCCGCGAACCTGGCCAGCGGCAAAGCCGATACACTGGATCTGGTGACGGCAGTCGCGGAAACGGAATTGGCCGTCGAAACCCTCGTTACGATCAGGGACCGGGTGATTTCGGCGTATCAGGAAATTCTCAACATGCCGATCTGAGCTGTCTTTGGGTGGAGTCAATAACAGGAAAGCGCGATTGAATATGAACGAGGCGCAAATTCTCGATGTCGCACGCGACGGTATCTGGACATTGTTGAAGGTGGCCGGGCCGCTAATGCTTGTCGGCTTGCTGGTTGGCGTCGTCATCGCCCTGTTTCAGGCGCTGACGCAGATTCAGGAAATGACACTTGTGTTCGTTCCGAAAATCATCGCCATGTTTCTGACCCTGCTGGTTGCACTGCCATTCATGGGGGCGGCCCTTGGGGGGTATATGAACCGAATCGCCGTTCTGATCGCGAGCGGGTAGCCGGGCTGGCACGATGACCCTCACGCTGGATTTTCTGCCCCAGACGGCATTTGCCTTCATCCTGTTATTCGCCCGCACCGGGGCCATAACCATGGCGCTGCCCGGCATTGGCGACAAGATGGTGCCGTCAAGGATCCGCCTGGTCTTCGCCCTGGCCCTGACGCTTATCCTCTATCCTATTGTCAGCAAGGTCTTCCCGAGCCTTCCCGCAACACCATTTGGTATGATTACGGCGGTTGTCAGTGAGGTTCTCATCGGCCTGGCGATCGGCTTCGCCGTGCGCATGATCGTCAGCGCCCTGCAGTTCGCCGGCTCAGTGATCGCCTTCCAGACGGGGCTGGCTTTCGCCCAGAATGTCGACCCCGCGAATGGCGTGCAAAATTCGCTGTTCTCCACATTTCTGTCGGTCCTGTCGGTCGCGCTCATCTTCGCCACCGACATGCATCACCTGCTGCTCTCCGCTATCCATGACAGCTATCTGCTGTTCAAACCTGGCAGCGCCCTGCCTACCGGGGATTTCGCCCAGATCGCCGTACAAACGCTCTCAAACGGCTTCAGGGTTGCGATCCAGCTCGCCGGGCCGTTTCTGGCATTCGGATTGATCTTTTATCTGGGTGTCGGCGTCCTGGCGCGGCTCATCCCGCAAGTGCAGGTGTTTTTCCTGGCGATGCCGCTCAACATCATGCTTGGCCTGACGCTTTTCATGTTGCTGCTCAGCACTCTCATGCTGTGGTTCCTCGATTATTTCGGCGAGGCGCTGCGGCCCTATCTCGCGTGACCGGATAGGAGCGGGAAGTCATGGCCGACCAGCCGGAACAACATGAAAAAACAGAAGAGCCGACACAAAAGAAGCTCGAAGACGCCCACAAAAAGGGCGATGTGGCCAAGAGTCAGGAGGTCAACAGCTGGTTCATCATGGTCGGCGCCACTCTGGTCCTGATGGTTTTTTCCAAGGACATGGGGGCCTCACTGGTCCTCATCTTCAAAAACATCCTTTCGCAATCGCACCAGATACCAATAAGCGGGTTGGCGCTGGTTGAAAATCTGAGGCACCTCGGCACCGGCATTTTGGCGGCCCTGGCGTTCCCCTTTATCATCTTCATGGTTGCGGGACTCGCCGGCAATCTGGTGCAGCACCGCATGCTGTTTTCCTTTGAACCGGTGAAGCCGAAACTCTCAAAGATTTCGCCGCTGGCGGGCTTCAAGCGTCTGTTTTCGAAAACCAGTTTGGTGAACTTCGCCAAGAGCATAGCCAAGCTTACAATCGTGTCGTCGGTGATTGTCGTCATCGTCTGGCCCAACAGAGACAGACTGGACGCGATGCTGGCGCTTCACGTGGCTCAGGCGCGCAAGGTCCCCGTCGTAGCCCTGTTCGGCCATGTGTGCAATAAGTTCCTGGACGGCGACGCACGCACTGTCCATATCGTTGACGGTAGCCATGTGAGTGCTGCACCACTGGCGAATGGGAGCGGGTAACGAGGCGAAACCGACATACCCGCAGAATGGGCAAGGGTGCCCGGTTGCGGGGTTCTTTGGGTAGACAGCCAGTTCACTTCCACATGACGGACAGGGCATGCGTGAGGAACTG
>JADFHH010000205.1 GCA_022567275.1 Pseudomonadota bacterium
CTTTAAGGGACCGATGTAGATCAACTTCATGATCTTGTAAAACAACACGAAGGGCAGCAGGAATATCGCTGTCGGCGCATCGATCGCATCTACAATCGCCTTGGAGCGGCGCCTTCGCTGTTTTTCTCTGAGTTCACTTTGGCGGGCGCGCAATTCGCGCGCCTCTTCAAGCTTGGGATCGGCATAGATGATGTCGTTCCAGATTCCGTAATGGTGGGCTGCTTTCATGAAATCGGGGGTCATTTCAGCCGAAACAAGGAGTGAAAAAGTCGGATTGGGAACCCCAGATTGGCTGCGCTTGAAAACCAGACGGAAAGGGCGCTTGCGCATGACATTCCACTCAAAAGGCATCTTCAGCTTGATCGGCGGATAAACATACCGCAAGAATAAGTGGAGTTCCATGAATATGGGTATCTTCCTTCCAGCCACGTCTTGTGCACATACGGGCTGGCCTTTGGGTGGGGCATGAAAAAACCGGTCCGCGTACTCGTTTGCAGCTTTTGTTGTTTGATGTTCGGCGTCACGACACTGATGGCCGCACCATATTTGGAAATGTCCACCTCGTGTGAGGGGCGGCAATCGAACAGCACAAACCGGATCAAGATCATCGGCTGGAATGGCCAAAGCCGGCAGGCCTATTCTGAAAGGGTTTATGATTTCCGCGTCGAGTGTAACGGGTCCAGCCAGCACATCATGGATTTGTTTTTATCCGCGGCCAGTTCGGATCGTTATAAGAAGAAAGGCGGCACGCTTTACAAACACACACGGGACCAAAGCAAATCCGTCAAGGTTCGCGATCGCGAATGCCGAACTGTCTATGAAGACGATTGGTGCGCCCGCACTCCTGACGAATTGTACAAGATTTGCCGTGGCAACGGGTTGTGCGAAATCGAGTTCTCTGCTTACCGCTGCAAGCGGCCGCGCGAGCGATGCAGATCGGCAAAATATGAGACCCGCTATGTGCCCGTGTGGGAGCCGTTTCCGACCGGCTATGCGCCACTGCCAAGCGGTGCGCGGATCGTAGAGGTATCTGAACAACGGCCCCAGGTGGCTACGGTACCACAGCCCAAGGCGGCTACGACGCCACAACTACCCACCAAAACTCCGTCCAACGGAGGTCCCGGCGTCGGCACCCTATTGCTGATCATCGCTGCGGGTGCCGCAGTGTTTTTGTTTGTCCGGCGGCAGCGCCCTGCGGTGTCGGGGGAACAGCATTCGCCGGGCGGTGGAAACCAGCACAGGGACGAAAGCAGTTATTTTGAAGATCAAACCCAGGCGCCGCAAAGCGATGAAGCTGAAAAGGAAATGCCGTCCGATGAATTGCCGCAATCGCGGGCGCAAGCCTATGCGCTGTTGAACATAGATGAGGAAACAACCCCGGAAGTTGCAAACAGGATTTACCGGGCAATGGCCCAGGCCTGGCACGTTGATCTGGCCACTGATGAGGCGGACCGTGAGCTCCGGGAGAAAAAGATGAAACAATTGAATGCGGCAAAAGAATACATCTTGGGAAAACGGACGTAGCGCGAACCGACCGGTTAGGTCGGCTGTTTCCCGTTGACGTGATACGCCGGGGTACGAAGTTATCCGCACGGGAACTGACGATCAATTCGGCTCAAGAACCCATTTATGCCAACCGGCTCTCCTTATTATGCCCCATGGGAACGGTTGGAACATCCAGCGTTTGCGCCACACACTTGGGAGCCGTTGCAGCCGTCGCTTTAATTTGATAGAATCTGGACATCCACATCGAGGAGCCATCCCAAAAGTCTTTCGAGGCTGCGGAGTGGCTCCTTTCTATTTGCGCTCCAGCTTCTCCCGGAAATCATCGATATATCGCACGCAAGGTCGTGGCGCTAAACGGCTTTGATGGCGCGCCATCGATCATGAGCTTGAGATAGATGTCGTGGTTGGGCAGGTTCAGCAGATCAACATGATCGAACACCGGCTCGAATTCTCGTGCGATGAAGGCGGCATCTTTGGCGCCCAGGCGGAAGCTGATGAGCGTTCCAGCATTGCCAATAACCGCTTCTCGTATATCGGGATCGAGCTGGTGCAGGTACTGGTGGGCGAGCGCCATCCCCACACCGAACTTGCGTAGCTCCGAGAGCATATTGGCAAGCGACAGTGTGGTGAAGTTCTGAAACTCGTCGATGGTGATGTAGAACGCTCGACGTTCGCTCTCGGGTACATTGGCGCGGCTGAAGGCAGCGAGCCCGAGTGATGTGACAATGAGACCGCCCAGGAGAGAGGCGCTGTCCTCGCCAATCCGCCCCTTGGAGAGGTTGACCAAAAGGATCTTGCCGTCATCCATGAGGGAACGCAGGCGCAGTTGACCGTCTCTCCGCGTCAGAATGCGATAGAGGCGCGGATCGGCGAGGAAAGCGCCTACCTTGTTCTGGATGGGTGCGATGCCGTCGGCCTGATAGCGATATGAGTATTTGGGAAATTCGGATTTCCAGAATTTCAGCACCTGTTTGTTTTCAACGTTTCGAAGCGCCTGACGCCGAAAGTCCTTATCCGCGATCATCAGCAGGATGTCCGGCAGAATGGCGGATGGCTGATCCAGCAGCGCAAGGAGGGCGTTTCTCAGAATATGTTCCATGCGCACGCCCCAGGCGGCGTGCCACATTTTTTTCAACACATCCATGAGGCCTGAGGCAACGAGAGGGCGTAAGTCAAAGCTCACGCGGGTGAGCGGATTGTAGCCGTAGGGCTGCTGCGTATCCGGGACGTTGAGATAGACGAGGTCACCCCTGCGGTGCTCAGGAATGTTGCTCGCAACGCGTTCGACGAAATCGCCGTGCGGATCAATAAGCGCACAGCCACGGCCAACGAGAATGTCCTGGGTGATGAGCGTTTCCAGGAGCGTCGTCTTGCCGACGCCGGTCTTGCCGATCACGTAGAGGTGCGACAGGCGATCGGCCTGTTTGATGCCGAATGTTCTGAAGCGGTGTCTGGCATTGGTATGCGCAAAATATGAAATGTCACTTTTCTCGCTATTCATGAGAACAGTCTGCCAACTGGATGCTTGATTCAAAGGCGCACGAATGTGCCGCACCGGCTCGTACGCCCAATCCATCAGAACCGATGCAAAGCTTTTTCTTGTTTCTGAAATTTTCAACGGCAGTTGCACCGTGCCTGACTGGCACAAACATGCGCCTACCTTCGTCTGCTCCCGCCGGTGAGAATGCTCCCAGCACTTAAGTTCTTTGTCAGGTGCTAGAGCGGGATGATTTTAGGTTTGATCATACCCTGCATTTTTGAAGTATACCCCGCTCACGTCAGAACCCGAAAATCCTTGGGCGATATGACGCGGAAATTGTCCGATACGCTGTCGCATAAGGTTCCCCAATCTCTGGGAACATCTTCCCTCAAAAATCCGAGCATGGCGTCGCAAAAACCATCGAAAGTGGCGTAACACCGGTTGTGGGTGACGTTTTTGTGCATGAGCCCCCACAGGCGTTCGATGGGGTTCAGAGCCTGCCCCCGGCCCGATCGGGGGTGCGGACAATAGAGCCTGCCCCGGACCCGATCCGGGGGCGGGATGAAATGGAGCTTGATCCGCCGCCCCGGCTGGGCCAGCCACTCCCGGACCAACTTGGCGTGATGGTAACGGGCGTTGTCCACGAACACGTGGATCAACCGCATCGCCGGATACAGGGCTTCGATCGCCATCAGCAGCGCAATCGTGCTCATGGCGTCGACGCTCAGCACCTCTCGCATCCGGGTCTGGCCGGTCTCCAGGTCGATGGCGCCGTGAATGTTCAGGCGCTGGCGGCCGCTCGTCTGGTCAACCGCGACCTTGGTGTCCTTGGGCGCCCAGCAGCCCACGGGCCGCACCGCATGGGTCGGATGAACGGCGTCGGCGAACATCACCGCCTCGTCGCCGGGCAGCGTGTTCAGGAGGCTGTGGTAAGCCTCGATGAAGGCCTTCTGTTTGGCCGCGTCGAGCTTTCGCGACACCGCTTGCGGCTTGCGGTGTTCCATCCCCAAACGATGAAGTAGCGCAATCAGTCCCGAGCGGCTCCGATAGACGATGCCGAACTCCCGCTCGATCCACGCCCCGACCCGCCGCGTCGTGCGCGGCAAGGCCTCGCCAACCCACGCCTTCAGCTTTTCCTGCTGGGCCGCGCTCAGATGACAGTCGCTGCCCTCGTAGCCGAACCCGGCCAGCCCCTCGATCCCGTCTTCCCTGTAGAGCCGGCGCCAGGTCCGAACCGTATCGTCGTCAAGCAGAAGCACCGACCCGATATCTTCGCAACTCATTCCCCGGTCCAGCAGCACAAGCGCGTTGGCGCGCCGCGCCAGCCGATGCGCGGCCAAGCCATTGCGAGCCAACTCGATCAGCTCAGCCCGTTCCACCGTGCTCAAAAATCCCGCGCGAATCATGCGCCCGACAAGAATCCTTCCGAACGGATTTTGCAAGCCCTTTTCGCTTTCTCGATGAGTCGGGGTATAATTTCAATTTGGGTACCGTCATGGGTACCAAGTTATCGGCATATTCGACAATTTCAGGCCATGCCTTCGATCTGCATCGGGCATGATGTGGTTACGCAGTTCCCTGCGGCGGCCCGCCCATAACCCCATCCTCTGCGATTTGCTGCTCAATATCGTCCAGGAGACGTGAGAGGGCCGCTTCCACTTCATCACGCGGCACACCTTCCTCCAACAGGGCACTCAACAGGC
>JADFHH010000206.1 GCA_022567275.1 Pseudomonadota bacterium
ATCGCGGCATCCAGGCCGTCGACGAGCTTCACCGATATGATCGCATCGAGATATTTGGTTGCCCAGTCATTTTCGCACGCTGGCTTCACCCGTGGGTCGGCGGCTTGCGCCGCGTCGTCCCCGCGCAGCTCGCATCCGGCATCGAGCAGTGCGCTCACCAGCGCTTTGAGATGGCTGTCCGCGCAACCCCGGTCGACGAGCAATGTTTCCGCCGCGCCGCAAATGCCGGTGCGCCGCATTTTTGCGTTGACCGCGATTTCCTGCGCCATCGCCAGATCGGCCGCTTCATGCACATAGACGTGACAAATGCCTTCCAGATGCGCGAACACCGGCACGCGGGCCTCTTGCTGCACCCGTTGCACAAGGCTCTTTCCGCCGCGCGGCACGATCACGTCGAGGGCGCCATTCAGGCCCTTGAGCATTTCGCCGACCGCCGCGCGGTCGGCTGTAGGCACGAGCTGTATGGCATGTTCCGGCAGCTTGGCGGATTTGAGACCCGCCACCAGACAGGCGTGGATTTCATGGCAAGAATGCGCGCTTTCCGAACCGCCGCGCAGGATCACCGCGTTGCCGGATTTAAGGCACAGTCCCCCGGCATCCGCGGTCACGTTGGGACGGCTTTCATAAATAATGCCGATGACGCCGAGCGGGGTGCGCACGCGCGCGATTCTGAGACCGTTGGGGCGCTCCCATGAGGCGATCACAGCGCCCACCGGATCATCGAGCTCAGCGATGGCTTCCAGACCCGCGGCCATCGATTCGATACGCTCGGGTGTCAGCTTGAGCCGGTCGAGAAAAGCTTCCGGGCGGCCTTTTTCATTGGCCGCCGCGATATCCTTTTCATTGGCATTCAAGATGCCGGCCTCGCTGGCGCGAACCGCCGCCGCCATCGCTTTCAGCGCTTGCGTTTTTGCATCCGGGCACGCATTGGCAAGTACGCTGGCGGCATCTTTCGCGAGCGCGCCCAGCCCGGCCATCGTTCGTTCGAGATCGCCGGCGGATTTTGTGTCCATTTTACTCATCCTTGTCAGCGCCTTGTTTGAGCGCCATATCATCGCGATGGATCAGCTCATCCCGGCCACGGTAGCCCAGCAGCCGCGAGATTTCACTGCTTTTGTGGCCGATAATAGCTTGCGCGTCGCGGTCGGAATAGGCGCTCAATCCGCGCCCGAGTTCGTGGCCGTTGGAATCGCGAATGACAATCGCGTCGCCGCGCTCGAATGTCCCCTCGACCAAAGACACACCGGCAGGCAACAGGCTCTTTCCGGATTTAAGCGCCGCCGCCGCGCCATCGTCGATGACAACCGCGCCGCGCGGCTCAAGGGCGCCTGCGATCCAGCGCTTGCGCGCGGCGCGCGGGTTGGTATGGGCCAGGAACCAGCTGCACGGGGCCTCACCCCCGATCCGGGCCAGCGGGTTATCGGCCTTGCCGCTGGCGATCACCATATGCGCGCCCGCCGCCATGGCGATTTTGGCCGCCTCGATTTTTGTCACCATACCGCCGCGCGAGAGTTCGGCCCCCGTATCGCCGGCCATGGCCTCGATTTCCGGGGTGATTTCCGTTACTTCGCGAATCAATTGCGCACCCGCGTCACGGCCTGGCTCACTGGTGTAAAACCCATCCACGTCGGACAGCAGCACCAGGCAATCGGCGCTCATCATGCTGGCTACCCTGGCCGCCAGCCGGTCATTGTCGCCATAGCGTATTTCGTTGGTCGCCACCGTGTCGTTTTCATTGACCACCGGCACAGCACCCGCGCGCAGCAGCGTCTCCATGGTGGAGCGGGCATTGAGATAGCGCCGCCGCTGTTCGGTGTCGCCCAGGGTCAGGAGAATTTGCGCCGCCACCAGCTCAGCTGCCTTGAAGGCTTCTTCATAGGCGTGCGCGAGCGCGATCTGGCCAACCGCCGCCGCCGCCTGACTGTCCTCCAGCTTGAGCGGGCCGGACGGCAATTCCAGCGCCTTGCGCCCCAGGGCGATGGCCCCGGACGACACAAGAATGACTTGCTTGCCCTTCGCCTTGAGCGCGGCGACATCGTCCACCAGCGCGGCCAGCCACGCCCTGTTGAGCGCGCCTGTTTTTTTGTCGGCCAAAAGCGATGTGCCGATCTTGACGACAATGCGTTTAGCGTTCGCCCATTGCGGTTTTATGGTTGCCATTGGACTTCCGGTTCTTTCTCGGCCGACTTTTTTTCCTGCCCCTTCGCCGTTGCGATAAGCCCCGCGACACGAAACAGGATGGCGTCCATGCCCAGCCCGGTGACGGCGGAAATGCACAGCGCCTTGACGCCATGGGCGCCGGCGAGATCAGCCGCGCGGGCGTCGCAATGATCTTTCGACACCGCATCGCATTTGCTTAAGGCGACGATTTCCTGCTTGTTCTCAAGCCCCGCGCCATAAGCCGAGAGTTCGCCGCGCACCGCTAAATAATCGCGCACCACATCTTGCGATGTCACGTCAACCAGATGCACCAGCACCCGGCAGCGCTCCACATGCCCCAGAAACCTGTCGCCCAGCCCGGCGCCCTCATGCGCGCCTTCAATCAGGCCGGGGATATCGGCCAGCACAAAATCCGCATCATTCGTCCGCACCACGCCAAGGCCGGGATTCAGCGTGGTGAAGGGATAGCCGGCAATCTTCGGCCGCGCCGCCGAGACCGCCGCCAGAAATGTCGATTTGCCCGCATTGGGTAGCCCGATGAGCCCGGCATCGGCGATCAGCTTGAGGCGGAGCCAGATGGTGAACTCTTCGCCCTCCACGCCGGGGTTGTTGCGCCGCGGCGCCCGATTGGTGGACGATTTGAAATGGGCGTTGCCGAATCCGCCATTGCCGCCGCGCGCCAGCACCAGTGTGCCGCCAACTTCCGTCAAATCTCCCAGCAGCGTTTCATTATCCTCGGCAAAAATCTGCGTACCTGGAGGAACTTTGAGCAGCTTGTCCCCGCCATGGGCGCCGGAGCGGTCCCGGCCCATTCCCTGGCCGCCCCTGGCCGCATTGAAATGCTGCTGGTAGGAAAAGTCGATCAGCGTATTGAGATTATCGGCGCATTGCGCCACCACATCGCCGCCGCGCCCGCCATTGCCGCCGTCGGGACCGCCAAATTCCAGGTTTTTCTCGCGCCGGAAACTGGTGCAGCCATTGCCGCCGTTTCCCGCGCGCACGAAGATGCGGGCCTGATCGAGAAACTTCATGTTGTCGCTCTCATCCAGATCGATTGCATTGTTTCACAGTCTCACAATCCGGTCTTCTCCGGATAATAAGAAAAAGAGGAGATGGCATCCCATCTCCCCTTTTCCTGATCCTGTGCGATCCCCCGGTTCGATAGAATGCCGGCGGATCGATATGTGAACCGCCGTTATTTTCCGGCCATCGGGTCTACGGACACATAAACGCGCCCCTTGGCTTTGGTGGCGAAAGAGATTTCGCCCTCGCGGATGGCGAAAATCGTGTGGTCCTTGCCCATGCCCACACCTTCGCCTGGATGCCATTTGGTGCCGCGCTGGCGGATAATGATGTTTCCGGGGATCACGCGCTCGCCGCCGAATTTCTTGACGCCAAGCCTGCGTCCCGCCGAGTCGCGTCCATTGCGCGATGAACCGCCTGCTTTTTTATGAGCCATGATCTGTTCCTCTTAAGGCGTCTCCTATACAGGAAACGGGCGGGTTCGTCGTTACTTTTTCGCCGCCGGTTTTTTTGCCGCCGGTTTCCTGGCTGGCGCTTTTGCTTTTTCTTTCGCAGCGGGCTTGGTTGCGGGTTTCTTGGCTGGCGCTTTTTCCTTGGGCTTAGCCGCCGCGGGCTTGGAGGGCGCCTTCGACGGTTGTTTGCCGCCGGTCAGAATCTCGGTGATGCGCAGCGCCGTCAGATGCTGGCGGTGGCCCCTTTTGCGGCGGTAGCTCTTGCGCCGCTTTTTCTTGAAGACAATGACTTTGTCGCCGCGCTTTTGCGCGATGACCTCGGCCGCGACGCTGGCGCCGGAGACGGTCGGCGCGCCAATTTGCGCGTCGCCTTCGCCGCCCAGCATCAGAACCTCGGAAATTTGGATGATTTCACCGGCCTCGCCGGAGAGTTTCTCGACTTCGATAACGTCGCCGGGGGCAACGCGATATTGTTTGCCGCCGGTGCGGATGACTGCGTACATCGGATTTTTGTATCCTTGGCTTTTTTCCGCGCCCTGTGGCGCCGCACTCATCTCGCGCGGACTTTGTTCTTAAATAAAGAGAGCCGGATATCCGGCTGAGCCTCGGGCAGCGCATTGGCGCGCGAATTTTATAAGATTTGCGCGTTTCGCGACGCGACTATACGGATCGCGCCCATGAAGTCAATCAGGCCCGGAACTTAACGCAACTTGCCCGATGCACCCGCATCGCGCTACGTTGCGGGCCTAGCCGAGTGGACTGATTTGGCGCTATCGAATGGGTCAATATGAACGGATCATACTCTCGCGCAACAACGCCATCCGCCTCACCCGCGCTGGACGAGGTGGCGCGCAAGGACGCGCAGGGCGATGCGGCACTTCTCGAATTGGCGGAGTTGCTGTTCTTCGCCTATCGTGATTTCACCCGCGAGCCCGACAAAATCCTGGAACAGATAGGGTTTGGCCGGGCGCATCATCGCGTGCTGCACTTCGTCAATCGCCACGCCGGCTTGCGGGTCGCCGCCTTGCTGGCGATATTGAAG
>JADFHH010000207.1 GCA_022567275.1 Pseudomonadota bacterium
TTATCAATGGGGTTCTTTCTGTCGTTTTCCGGCTGGGCATAGAGCGCACACTGATCATTGCGGCAATCAGAATGACCGTGCAGCTCATGGCGGTTGGCTTTGTGCTAAAGTTTATTTTCGCGCAATCCTCTGCCCTATGGACGCTGGGCCTGGGGCTCATCATGGTGTTGTTCGCCGGCCGGGAGGCGCTGGCGCGCCAGACCCACCGTTACAAGGGGTGGTGGGCCTATGGGCTGGGAACCACGACACTGTTGTTTGTGAGCCTGCTGGCGATCCTGTTCGGCGTCGGCGTCATCATTGGCCCGGAGCCTTGGTACACACCGCGTTTCGTTCTGCCAATCCTTGGCATGATCCTTGGCACCACGCTCAACGGCATCAGCCTCGGCCTCGAAACGCTGACCGTTTCGGCCCGGCGCGAACGCACAAGCATCGAGGCGCGCATTGCGCTGGGGCACACGCGCTACGAAGCGCTTTCCGGGGTGACCCGCCAGGCGCTGAAAACCGGCATGATGCCGATTATCAATTCGATGGCGGCAGCAGGCATCGTCGCCTTGCCCGGCATGATGTCGGGGCAAATCCTGGCCGGTGTCGATCCGGTTGAAGCCACGAAATATCAGGTGCTTATCATATTCCTGATCGCCGGCAGCACGGCGCTCGGGACATTGATAGCCGTGCTCGGCGGCGGCAGACTGTTGACCGATGAGCGCCACCGGCTGCGGCTGGACCGGCTTGAGCAAGCTGATAAGTGAAGTTTTTTGCGGTATGCGCTTACCCCTTACTTCGACTATTCACTTTCCAAAGGTGTGCCATTTGCAGAAGCCATTCCATGACCCATGCGGGTATGGGCTGTGTGATCTGATAATGGGGGGGTGCATCCGCACGGCGGGTGAAGTGCACCACTGCGCGCATGTCCAATTCCGAGTTGTCAAAAATGATTGCTTCATCCACATGCTTACATGCGAGTGCAAGGTGGTTCAGAGCGCGGTGCCATCTGGAGATGATTTTGTCTGTTGGAACATCGTGACCACCATCGTGAACGCGTTTCTGCACGCGTGCTACATTCAGAAGTGGGCTTTCAAGACAGATGAAAAATAGCCGTACGTAAAAGCCCCTGTCCTTCGCCTCCTTGAGAAACTCTACCTTGCTGATATGTGAGAAAACGGTCTCGAATGAGAAATCGAAACCAGCGTTCAGGCATTCTTCGCGGCGCCGGCCGGCTTCCTCGAACGCCGCTATCTCATATTCTCTCTGCGGCATCCCCGGTTCGCGGCTTGCGGATTGAGCGTCACGCAACTCGATCACGATATCATCCGCATTAATATAGGTTCCGAGATTGTATCCGGATGCGAAAATCTTCTCTTTAAGAGTAGTTTTGCCTGAACCATTCGGCCCGGCGAAGACAGTCAGAACAGGTGCGTCAGACTGACGTGTCATACTCCGCCTGCAACGGCTCCAGGTCTTCGCAAGGGTCAACCTGCGGCTCAATTACCGAACCATCCTTCGGATCGATATAGACGACACGGCCATCGCGCCAGACTGGTAATGCGGTACCCGCCTCGATGGCTTTCTGGCGCACATCATCGCTCGCGGCCTTGGCAAGCGATGACAGTTTTCTAAAATCCAAGTCTTTTGATGTATCTGCCATGTCGCTGATCCTCTGCGCTTATTATTATCATATGGTATAGCGCCGGGGCAAATAAGATTGTCCCGTCATCTGGGCGCCGATGCACGGCTAATGGCGCGCCCCCTCGTAAGCCTCGCTCGCTGCGAGCCATTCCGCTTCGGCCTGTTCGAGCGCCTTGGCGAGTTCACCGCGTTGTCTGGCCAGTTGCGTGGCCGCATCGGGGTCATTGTCGTAGAGCGCCTTGTCTCCCAGCCGTTCATCGAGCGCGGCGATGCTGGCCGATATGGTTTTGACTTTTTGCTCTTTCCTGGTCATTTCGCTCTTCAGCGGCGCGCGTGCGGCGCGGCGCTCCGCGCCCTGGCGGCGCTGTTGCTGGCGCGAGACGCCGGTCCTGCTGCTGGATGAAGATTTGGCCGCGCGTCCGGCGCCTCGTTCGGCAAGGCATTGTTCGCGATAGCTGGCGATATCGCCGTCATAGGGCGTCACGGTTCCATCGCTCACCAGCCACAGCCGGTCGGCGCAGGCCGCGATCAAATGCCGGTCATGGCTGATGAGAATGACCGCGCCATTATAGTCGTTGATGGCGTGGATCAGCGCCTCGCGGGAGTCCACATCGAGATGGTTGGTCGGCTCATCCAGAATGAGCAGATGCGGACCCGCAAAGGCGGCCAGCGCAAACAGAAGGCGCGCTTTCTCGCCGCCGGAAAGATCGCGCGCCGGCGTATCGGCCGTGGCGATGCCAAAACCCAGTTGCCCGAGATGGGCGCGTTTTTTCGCTTCGCTCAGCTCAGGCATCAACTCGGCCATATGATCGTAAGGCGATCTGGCGGGGTTCAGCTCATCGAGTTGATGCTGGGCGAAATAGCCCGCGATCATTTTCTTTGAACACCGGCGCTGCCCGGAAAGAGGTTCGAGCCGCCCGGCCAGCAATTTCGCCAGCGTGCTTTTTCCATTGCCATTGGCGCCGAGCAGCGCGATGCGGTCATCTTCATCGAGACGCAGCTCAAGGCCGGTCAAAACCGGCTCGCCCGGCGCGTAACCGGCCGAAACCTCCTCCAGGCGCACCAGGGGGTTGCCGAGACTCTTTTCAGGGCTGGGAAAGCGGAAAGCCGTGACCCGCTCATTGGCCAGCGCGGCGATGGGCCGCATTTTCTCCAGCGCCTTGACGCGGGACTGCGCCTGGCGCGCTTTTGTCGCCTTGTAGCGAAAGCGCTCGACAAATGCTTCCAGATGGCGGCGTTGATCGTCCTGTTTTTTCTTGAGTTTGAGTTGCAGGCGCTGCTGTTCGCGCCGCGTTGCTTCAAAAGCGTCATAGCCTCCGGCATAAAGTTTTAACTTCCCTTTAGACAGGTGCAAGATGCTGGTGACGGCGTTATTGAGAAGTTCGCGGTCATGGCTGACGATGAGCAGCGTATGGGGATAGTTTTTGAGGAAATTCTCCAGCCACAGCGTGCCTTCCAGATCGAGATAGTTGGAGGGTTCGTCGAGCAGCAATATATCGGGTGACGCGAACAGCGCGCCGGCCAGCGCGACGCGCATGCGCCAGCCGCCTGAAATCTCGGCGCAAGGGCGCTGTTGTTCCGCTTGCGAGAAACCAAGCCCCGACAGAATGGCGGCGGCGCGGGCGGGGGCTGAATGGGCGCCGATATCGGACAGCCGGGTATGGATGTCCGCGATCCGGTCCGGTTCATGCGCTGATTCTGCTTCCAGCAATAGCCGCGCACGTTCCTTATCGGCCGCCAGCACCGTTTCGATCAGCGACTCCGGGCCGCCGGGGGCTTCCTGGGAGACCAGACTCATGGAGGCATTTTTGGGCGTGCGAATGTCCCCGCCGTCGGGGGAAATCTCGCCGTAAATCAACCGCAACAGCGTGGTTTTGCCGACGCCGTTGCGACCCACGAGCCCGGCCTTGTGGCGCGCGGGCAGGCTCGCACTGGTATGTTCGAACAGTAGCCGCCCGTCGATGCGGTAGGAAAGGTCGTCGATATGCAGCATTTTCGCGCTCAGGACTGGTGGTTTCGATGCGCTCATAACACGCGGAACCGCCTTGGCCAAAGCATCCCTTCGGGAATGGTTGCGAGGGGAGCGGCGCGCCGCTATAAGCCACGCACCGACAACAAGCAGGCAGTTATTCTCATGGCCATTGAACGCACGCTCTCGATGATCAAACCCGACGCCACCGCGCGTAATCTCACGGGAAAAATTATCGCCAAACTCGAAGACGCGGGCTTACGGGTCATCGCGCAAAAGCGCGTGCAGTGGAGCGAGGCGCAAGCGCAAAAATTCTACGAAGTTCATGAACAGCGGCCCTTCTACAACGACCTCGTCGCCTTCATGACCTCGGGGCCGATAGTCATGCAGGTGCTGGAAGGCGAGGGCGCGGTGGCGAAAAACCGTGAAATCATGGGCGCCACCGACCCGCAAGAGGCAAACGCGGGCACGATCCGCGCCGAATTCGCCGAGAATATCGAGCGCAACTCCGTACATGGGTCCGACAGCGTGGAAAATGCTGCGGTAGAGATCGCGTTGTGCTTTGAGATAAGCGAGATCGTCGGTTAGATGAGAACCCCGAACTTCACCCGTTAGCGGGCACCGGCTTTTTCAGAAAATCCCAAACTACCGCGGTTCGACGCAGCATTCACCAAGTTCGCGCAGCAATTCCGCGGCGAATTCGGACAGCGTGTCGTCGCGTGCTCCCATCACCACGATCCGGTCGCCGGGGCGGGCCAACTCGAGCAGCTTTTCGCCGCAGGCGTCGCGGTCCCCCAGCGCACAGGCTTCGCGTCCCCGCGCCGCGACGCCGCGCACGATATCCTGACTGGTGACCGTGCGCTCGACCGTGCCGCCAAAATAGACCGGCTCGGGCATGAGCAAAATATCGGCTTTATCCAGGCCGTGTGCGAAGCAATCGATGAATGCGTCCTTCATCAGCCTCAACGGGCCAAACCCGTGCGGCTGAAACATGATCAGGAGCCTTCCTGGAAATTCGTGCAGAGTGGCCAGCGTTGCCCCGATCTTGTCCGGGTTGTGGGCGAAATCGTCGATCACC
>JADFHH010000208.1 GCA_022567275.1 Pseudomonadota bacterium
TACCGGCCTTCGGCCTATTTGAGCGCGTATCGTCCTCAAGTAGCCGCCAGGCGGTAGGACAAGAAAGACTCCGACCTCACGACGCCGGGCGGATTTCGCAAAGATACCGCGCGCGGAGCGCTGGAAGGCCGCTCCTAAAAAAATGATCGCGGTCGCTCAGTGCTCCGCGCAGTCCCCTTGCCTGGGGAGAAACCAAACTCCGGAGCCTCAGGGCTGCCGGACACATGCTGCTGCCAAAACCGCTAAACCCGCTCCTCGAGAAAAGCCAGCACCCGCTCTTTGAAACTCCTGTCCCCCACCGCTTTCATGTGATCGCGATCCTCGATATCGAGCGCCCGCGCGCCCGGAATGAGCGCCGCAAGATCGCCCGGCGATCCGCCAATGACGTCTTTTGTGCCGACCGCGACCAGCACCGGCGCCGTTATCGCGCCCAGCGCTTCGGGCGTGATCTTGTCGCGCGAGGCGCGAATGCAGGCGGCGAGCGCCAGCAAATCGCTGTTGGTCGATTGCGCGAAGGCGCGGAACGTGCGCGCGGTTTCGTTGCTCACATCGTCGATGCTGGGTGCCTCCAGCGCACTGGCTATCGGCCCCGCCCCGCCCAACCCCCGTACCATGTTGATGCCGAGACCGGCGAAAATGGCGCTGCGCACTTTTTTCGGCTGCTTCATGGCCAGGAATGCGGCAATCCGCGCGCCCATCGAATAGCCCATCACGTCGGCGCGGGCGATTTTGAGATGGTCCAGCAACCGCCCCGCGTCCCCGGCCATCACCGGCGCGGCGTATTTTTCGGAATCGTAGAGTTTTTCGCTCATCCCGTGGCCGCGATTGTCGATGGCGATGACGCGGCGTCGCGCGCGGATCAGCGTTTCGACCCATCCGGTATCGGCCCAGTTGACCGCGCTGTTCGACGCAAAACCATGGATCAGCAGGATCGGCGCGCCGCGGCCCGCATCGGAAAAGGCGATTTCAACGCCGTTCGAATCGAAACTGTGCATCGGGATTCACCCTTTGGCTCTTTCTATTGGCAGGGGCAAACACTATGCTCCCGGCGCCATGACAGACTCAAGCGTACCGCACTTTCACAACGATATTGGCGTGGCCCGGATTCGCATTGGCGTGAGCGCGTTTCAGTGCATGGGGGCCAGCCCGCCGCACGACCACCCGCATGTGTTTCTCGATATGGGTGCGAAAGATGAAATCGTCTGCCCCTATTGCTCGACGGTTTATGTGCGCGACGCCGGTCTCGCAGCAGACCAGTCCGACCCGCCGGGCTGCCGCGCCACCTCAAAACCGTAACCTTCGCTCACATGGCAGTGCCCCAATTGGATGGACATGTTATTATTGCAGGGGCCGGCATTGGCGGCCTCGCGGCCGCCATCGCACTGGCCCGCCACGGCATCGCCAGCAAAGTCGTGGAACGTGAAAAAGTCTTTTCAGCCGAGGGCGCCGGCATCCAGCTCGGCCCCAATGCCACGCGCATTCTCAAACGCTGGGGTGTTTTGGGCCGCCTTGGCGGCGGCGTTGTTTGCCCCCAGTGCATCGAAATTCACGATGGACGCAGCGGCGCAAAGCTTGCCCGCGTCCCGCTGGGTGACAGTGTGCAAGCGCGCTATGGTGCGCCCTATATCACGCTGCAGCGCGCCGAGCTGCATCGCGCCCTGCTTGCACAAGCGCGCGCCCATGACGCCATCGTGCTGAAACGGCGCTTCGAGGTGGAAAACATTTTTTCCTCAACCGCCAACGGCATCGCCGTTCAGGCAATGGATGGCGCGCGCGCAAAAGCGTGTTTGCTGATCGGCGCCGACGGCGTCCGGTCGCGTGTCCGCGAGGCAATCGCGCCGCATGCGGAGTTGAAATTTTCCGGCAAAACGGCATGGCGGACGCTGCTCGACATCTCCACCCTTGCCGCCAGATTCCAAACCCCGGCGGTTGGCCTGTGGATGGCCGCGAACGCGCATCTCGTTCATTACCCCGTTGGCGGCGGAAAAACGCTCAATTTGGTCGCCGTCATCGATGACGCTTGCGCGCAACAGGGCTGGAATGCGCGCGGGATGCCGGACGAGATCAGGGCGCACTTCCGCGACTGGCCGGACGACATCGAGACGCTGATATCCGGCGCCGGAACATGGCGCAAATGGCCGCTTGTCGAGATGCCCCGCCTTGAGAGCTGGTCACAGGGCCGCGCCGTGCTGCTGGGCGATGCGGCGCACCCGATCCTCCCCTTCCTGGCGCAGGGTGCGGCAATGGCCATCGAGGACGCCGATGCGCTTGCCCAAGCGCTGGCTGGACATTCGTCTTCGCTGGAGCACGCCTTGATGACTTATCAAACGATGCGACAACGACGCGTGGCGGCAGTCCAGTCGGCCTCGCGGCGCATGGGATACATTTATCACATGAGCGGCCTGGCCGCGCGCGCCCGCAATCTGGTGCTGGGTGCAAGCCGCCCGGAAACGCTGCTGCGGCGCTATGACTGGCTCTACCGCTTCGGCGGCGAGGAGGGTTGAGGTTGAGCGGCAGCGGCAACCGGCGCGTCCGCCGCCACGTCAATGGCGATTTCGGTGCGCACAACCGAACCCAGCGGCACTTCGGGCTGCAACAGGGCGTTGCGCGAATAATTTTCGCCCGAGAATTGCAGACGCACACGGCGCTCCGGCGCCGGGCCGCCGCCGGTCTGGACCAGAAGATCGCGGTAGGCGTTGGTCACGGCGGCGTCGATCTCAACCGGCGCCTTGACCCGTACGGTGCGCGATATCGGCCTGAAGCCGTGCTGGAAGGACTGGAATATGGCCATCGAGCAACCGGTGCGGGTGCACCAGTCCTTGCCCTGGAACAGGACAATCGCCTCGAAAACCCCGTCGCCGTTCAAATCCGCGCCGGCAATCTTGTATGTTCCCTTGTCGCGCTTCAGGGAAACCCGGTAATTCTCGATCGCCCGGGCAATCCGCGCTTCATCGATCGGCCCAAGGACGGACCGGCTGGTCGCCGCGCCAGCGGCCCCGGGGCCGCCGAGCTGAACCGGCGCGGCTGCATTGTTTGCAATCTGAACCGATGGACCGCGCCGGGAAGCCCCTCCCGCGCAGCCGGCCAGCAGCAGCGCAGCCGCGCTTGCAAAAAGCGCAAGCCCGCAGGTTATGCCTGTGAAGTGACGTTCCGCGCCGCTCATCGCCGGTTTTCCTTTTTCAGCGTTCGATCTTCAGGGTGCATTCTGGCTTTTTCTGGACCGGGAGTCTCCACCGCAGATTCAACGAATGGTGCGGACGGCGGGACTCGAACCCGCACGGGGGGTCACCCCCTCAGGATTTTAAGTCCTGTGTGTCTACCAGTTCCACCACGTCCGCGTTTTGTCATGCTATACCCGATAGCGGGAGCGTATCCACATGCCAAGTGCGCTTGTGCGCAAAACACCGTGCCCCTGCCTATCGATCATCTCGTCTGCGCATCGACAACGGCGAGGGCGGTCATGTTGACGACGCCGCGCGCGGTCACTGACGGGGTTAATATATGCGCCGGTTTGGCCGCGCCTAACAGGATTGGCCCGACCGGCAGCGCATCGGACATGGCCTTGATCAACTGGTAGGAGATATTGGCCGAATCCAGATTGGGCATGATCAGAACATTGGCTTCCCCTGTCAGTTGCGAGTTGGGGAACAGGCGTTTTCGATAATTCTCGTCCAGCGCCGCATCGCCGTGCATTTCGCCCTCCACTTCCAGATGCGGGTCCTTGCGCCGGATGATGCCGAGCGCATCGCGCATCTTGCGCGCGCTGGATGAGTTGGAAGAGCCGAAATTGGAATGCGAAAGCAGCGCGATCCTCGGCGTGATGCCGAACCGCTTCACATGGGCCGCCGTCAGCAGCGTCATTTCCGCGATCTCTTCCGCGTTGGGATCGAGCGATACATAGGTGTCGGCGAGGAAATAGGCGCCTTTAGAGAGGATGATGAGGCTCAGCGTGGAGAAATCCCGCACCCCCGGCGCCATCCCGATTACTTCGCCGATATGCTTGAGGTGGCGCGAAAAACGGCCATGAACTCCGCAAATCATGGCATCCGCTTCACCGCGATGCACCGCCAGCGCGGCAATGACCGTAGAACGCGTCCGCACGATAGTCTCGGCGCTATCGGGCGTGATGCCCTTGCGGCAGGTCAGATCGTAATAGGTCTGTACATAGTCCCGGTAGCGGGCATCGTTCTGCGGGTTGATGATCTCGAAATCCTTGTCCGGTTTGATGCCGAGACCAAACTGCTCGATACGTGATGAAATAACTTTTGGCCGGCCGATCAGAATGGGAATGGCGAACCCGTCCTCCAGCGCTCCTTCGGCCACCAAGCTCGCCGGCGCCGGCGCGTCCAGGTCGAGCGGCCAGGCGAGGTCCTTGGATGGTCCGTTGCCACTCGTGGCGCGCGGTCCCTCCAGGCTCCAGAAGTAACAGACGCCGTTGACGGTGACGGCGAGCCTTGAGGCAGCAATGCCGTAGATCTCGTCGATTCGCCGAATACCGAACGTGCGGCGATCGTAGCCAAAGATTGTGTAGGTCTCGTTCTCCTTGAACACGGTGAGCGGGCTGCGGACGGAACCCATCGACTCGCCGCGCAGTACCGGAGCGTCCCGGACGCCGGCGATGAAGTAGTGGTCGGGATCCCAAGAGGTGGGCGCGGCCGGCATCGCGACCCGGA
>JADFHH010000209.1 GCA_022567275.1 Pseudomonadota bacterium
AGCGAGCGTCGGCGTCACCTGCATCGCTAAAATTAGCTCTAGGGTCACAAGCAGCGTCGTCTGCCCCCGCACTTAGGCAGTTCGCGAGCTTATCCGAGCTATTCTGGATTCTCAAGTCATACTCGTGCCGGTAACCGGCGCGGAGGCCCTTGCTGATCGTCGCGCTGCCGTTGATGCGGATACGCGTGCTCGAGTTATCAAGGTCGACGTAATAGACGTCTTGGTCCTCACCGTCATCCCAGAACAGGATTGCACGATTGACCTGACCCGACAGCTTCACACTAACCTTGCGGTTGCCCTTGCGAACCGTCGTGGCTTCAAGCTCGGCCACACGCTCTTCGAGATCGGCGCAGCAATCGCCGCCCAGATCGGCCGCCAGGACGGGTGTCAGGGCGATACCGCCCGTGAACAAACCGGCCGCGGCGGCAATGGCAATACGACTTGCCGTTTGTTTAAGTCCCCCAATCATTGTCCATCTCCACTTGTTGTTGTTTTAAAACCAAAGGTTATTCCAGAACTTTCTGCCGCAATGGCCTTCCGCTCTGAACGCCAAACCAAGCCGGTATAATCTCGCTGGCTTTAGCTGACCTGACAACATCACTAGCGAATGAATAACCAAAGGTAAACTAAAATGCGACATGCGGGATGCATTCTGTCAAACACAGTTGTATTTTGGCAACGGTTTTGCCTCACATTTTACATGGCATGGCGCGTAAAAGGCCGCTGTTTTTCACCAGGATAATCTATTTTTCTATTAAATAACAATATGTTATTGAATACAGAGAGCGGCTGGAATGGCGCGGATGACGGCTCCGGCGGCGAGCGGGCATATTTGGGCCAATTTCGATCCGCTAAAGCATGAAAACACGATATTGCTGTCTTTCGAGCAGTTAAAATCATCGGTTCGTTTCCGAGTCTGGGCCTTGGACAGCCGATTCTATACCCTCACCCCGGGCCGGATATCATACCCCACAGCAATCTGCGTTCAAGTGAGCGCGGATATGTTGAGCTGGCTTTTATAAACAGATCGAATGACCCGCATGCAAATGATTCCATTTGAAGGCGGTTTGATCTGGTGGGACAGATTCTGATAAAGTAGCGCCATCGCCGGGCTCCAGCGTAAATGGCAGGATCACGCCAGATATCGCGCCTTTGGCAGGCGCGGCGCCTGGAATAGCAACACCGGAGCTAGGGTATGAGGACAAAATCCTTCGAATCGGAGGACAAGCGCATTTCCATCGCCTTCGACATTGTACCGGCCGCATGAGTGCAGCCCCTTACGATACGGTCGTCATTGGCGCGGGGCCGGCGGGATATACCGCGGCGATCGCCCTGGCTTGCGCCGGCTGCCGTACCGCGATCGCCGGACCGCCGCACAATCCTGGCCCTGACCGGGACACCCGCACCACCGCGTTGCTACAGGCTTCGGTGCAGCTGTTGCGCAATACCGGCGTGTGGGAGGGGTGCCGCGAGCACGCCGCGCCGCTGCGCACCATTCGCATTACAGATGACACCGGACGGCTGCTGCGCGCACCGGAAGTCGTCTTTAAGTCAAGCGAGATCGGCGATGAGGCATTCGGTTACAATATCGCGAATACGGAACTTGTCGCGGCATTGCGGGCGCGCGCCAAAACCCTGCCCAATCTCGATATCATCGAATCGCAAGGCGCCACCGCCATTGAGCCGTCAGATAAAGATGTGCGCATTACGCTGGCCGAGGGGAATATGCTCACCGCCCGGCTCGTGGCCGGGGCCGATGGCCGGCGTTCGCTCGCCCGGCAGGCCGCGGGGATAACTGCCCGGACATGGCGCTACGATCAAATGGCCCTGGCTTGCAATTTTTCGCACGCCCGCCCCCATGACGACGCCTCTATCGAGTTACACCGCAAGGCCGGCCCCTTCACCACGGTTCCATTGCCGGGCAAGCGGTCCTCTCTGGTCTGGGTTGAAACGCCGGGTGAGGCCAAGCGGCTGCTGACGCTTGGCGACGAGGCTATCGCGCTCGAGATAGAAACCCGCCTGCAAGGGTGTCTGGGACAAATCTCGAATGCCGGGCCGCGCGCGGCCTTTCCGCTTTCCGGCATGAGCGTACACCGCGCCGCCGCCAAACGCATCGCGCTTGTCGGCGAGGCTGCGCATGTGATCCCGCCAATCGGCGCACAGGGATTGAATTTGGGATTTCGCGATGCCGCCGCGCTCGCGCAATGCGCCGGCACTGCGCTGGCCGGGGGCGGCGATCCGGGCGGCGCCGGTGCACTTGCCGCCTATAACAAAGCGCGGCGCAACGATGTCGCATCGCGCATCTTCGCGGTGGATCTGCTCAACCGCTCGCTGATTTCAGGGCTGCCGCCGTTGCAAGCCGCCCGTGGACTGGGCCTCCATTTACTCGGCGGCATCGCCCCGTTACGCAAAGCCTTCATGCGACAGGGGCTGGCGCCGCGATCCGGCCTGCCGGAACTGATGCGGCGTTGCGCCCCTTGACGCGGTGTGCGCAACACTGGCAACTCAAGCGCCGCGCATAACACCGGATGAACCTTCCATGTCCTGGCTTCTCGACATCAGATACCGTCTCGAATATGCCCTGTTGCTCGTTCTCATCGGCATCGTGCGGCTATGCCCGCTCGATTTGGCGTCCGATATCTCGGCCAGGATAACGCAAATGATTTCCCGCGGCGGCCGGCGCCACCGCAATGCGATTGCCAATCTCGAAGTCGCCTATCCGGAGAAAACGCCCGAACAGCGCGAACAGATCGCGATGGAGATGTGGGACAATATCGGCCGGGTCATCATCGAGTCCATGCTGATCGACCGCATCCTGTCCGACCCGGAGCGTATAGAGATCGAAAATCTCCCCATGATTCTGCGCTACAAGGACAAGATGGGCGCCACTATCGCCGCCACCATGCATATGGGCAACTGGGAACTCGCGAGCTGGCCGCTTGCGGTTGCCGGCTCGAAAACCGCCGCCGTTTACCGGCTGGTCAAGAACCCTTATGTGGAAGCATATCTTCAGCGGAAACGCAAAACGCTGTTCCCCGGCGGCTTGTTCGGCAAGGGCGGGGCCAAAGGCAGATCGACCGGTTTCGCGACCGCGCGCATGCTCGGGCGCTTCCTGCGCCAGCGCGGCCGCCATGACACCGCCTCGCTCGGTTTCGTCGCCGATTTGTATGACAGGAATGGCGTGCCCGTTCCGTTTTTCGGGCAACAGGTAAAATTCTCTCCCTTTCCAGCCCTGCTGGTGCGCCGGCTGAATGCGCGGATGTGGATCGGGCGCTGCATACGGACCGGCAAGCAGTCCCGCTTCCGCGTGAATGTGGTCGAGGTCAAGGTGCCGCGAACAGAGAACGAAGAGGAAGATATCAAGACCATCACGGCAAGTATGATACAGCAATTCGAGCAATGGATCCGCGAGACGCCGGGACAGTATATGTGGGCCAACAAACGCTTTATAGGAACCTGACATGGGCTCGGCAAAACACGCGAAATATCAGCTCGGACAAATCGTGCGCCACCGGGTTTATCCGTTTCGCGGCGTCATTTTCGACGTGGATCCGATATTCAACAATAGCGAGGACTGGTGGCTGTCCATCCCGCCTGAAATCAGGCCGCGCAAGGATCAGCCCTATTACCATCTGTTCGCCGAGAATGACGAGACGGAATATGTCGCCTATGTCTCGGAACAAAACCTGTTGCCCGACGCATCGGGCGAACCGCTGCGCCATCCCGATATTCGCGAGCTGTTCGAGGGCCCGGAAAACGGCATCTACCGCTTTCGCGGTGAGCAAAAACATTAGCATCTTTTAAGGTGTCTTGTTCGGCGCCGCTTGTCCCGCGCTTCCGGTGGCGTTCTGCTGTTTGGCCGCGGCCGCCGCTTTTTTTGCCAGTTTGATCTGGCGTGCACGGATTTTCATGAACATCTCTTTACGCGCCTTGGCGTAAATTTTCCGGTCGATCGGCGGTCCCTTATAGGCGCCGGTGAAGCCCGTCAACGGAACCATGAAACCAATTTGCCTGCCGGCGACATCGATGGTCCCGATGGCGAGCTCTTGACCCTTCTTGAAGCTGGCGATGATCTCGGGCGCCGCAATGATCTCGGCAACGCAACCAACAGGCGTACAGTATGAATATGGCAGATTAAGCGCCTTCTCTTTATCTACCCGCAGGAACAGACCAGGCCTGAGCAGCCGTCCCAGCGGCACCATGATCATCAATGTTTCCTTCTTCGGATCGCTGATCTGCCGGATCGCGGCGGAGATCAGGGGCTGGCCGGTGTTGGGATGGAAGCGTTCATGATGGGTCAGACACACAGTGCGCTTCTTCACTTCGGCATCCGGATCCTTGCTCTTGACTTTTTGCTCCTCACAAAGCTTCACCCAGGCGCTGCTGGTCGTTTTCTTGACGGGTGGCTGTTGAGCCTGCGCGGGAGCAGTCAGGATAAGAGCGCCGGCGGCCAGGGCCATGAACACGCCAAGGATGACAGCAACCGATACAATCCGGCGTTTTTCCTGTTTGAAGCTCACCACTTTAATTGCCCTCTCCATCGCTCCTGGATGAGTCACGCACAGCTGATTCTTTCGCCGCTTTAAAGCGTCATATATATAATGCGCCTGAATACATTGAATTCCGGCATT
>JADFHH010000210.1 GCA_022567275.1 Pseudomonadota bacterium
TATGCTTCGAGACGGCGCTGACGCGCCTCCTCAGGATGAGGTTTTATGACAGGAAAACAGATACATACCTCATGCTGAGGAGCGCCCGTGAGGGCGCGTCTCGAAGCATCGGCCATGAGTCAGTCTCAATGCCCCTTGGTATAATGGCCGGGCCGTCGAGTTCCGGTGAGTCAAGCAGTATTTTTTACGGCTGTGGAAACAGTGGATAGCGGGGAAAAACCCCCATATTTGCTGTTCCGGCACTGGCGTGTCCGTCGAATCACCGCTAGTCTGATTGGCAGTTGTCGAGGGCAGTCTCCTTCGGGAGGGTGGTTTCGCCAGCTAAAGGACACGGCAAAGTCCGGGATCGTCCTTTGCCGAGGACGGTTAGGCAGTACTTGGCTGACCCGGTGCTCTGTCCAGCGGTCGAATGAGCCCCAGCGGAAACGCGAAGGCTTGATTGGCCGGGAAGACGGCAGCGTTGGGACCAGAGAGGAGTTGCCGCAATTAGGTTTGGCGATAGGCCAGTGCCAGATCCGCGTCGTACACGAACGCGACGTAAAACAAGACGGGCCGTCAAACGCCCGTGACTCAGGTGTTCGAAGCCTTGACCTAGGTGAGGCGGAGACATCTGGCTCTCGTAGAGACTGAAAGCGGTACGGATTGGAGTGATCTGAATCGGATCGTGTTCGGTTTCTGGGATAGTCACTGCCGAGCGGGCGCTTAACGGCGTTTAATCAGCGGTGATCTAGGGGAGGGTAGGGCCTTTGGCCCTGCCTTCTTCTTGTTTGTGCAATCCTAACTTGTCCAATCCATTCCGATATGATGACTTGCGTGGCCGGGAAACGGGTTTTCCCTGTTTCGCATGCGGCTATGTCTTCGCCAATGCGAAGGGATTGCATATTGGTCGGACAAACACAGTGTTCAAAATTCCCACCCCGGCAGGAATAGCCCCAGGAGCGCCACATTGGACGCCACCGCTTGCGTTGGCAGTTGGGGTGCGCCATACCATCAGCCCGCCCCAGCCACGTTGAAGTGGACTTTATGAACCGTGAACGTCTCATTTTTTCAGGAACTGCTGAATTCCATCACCGAACGCGGCCGTGCGCTGCTGGCAGGTGCGCCGGCCAAGGCCACGGGCAGCGCATTGACCGGGTTGGCGCGGGGGCTGATCTCAGGGCGCGGCGAGGCGTCCGGTGTGGCGCTGGCAGGTGAAATCCTGTGCGCATATAGCTGCACGGACGAAGCGGAGAAACTGGAATTTTTCCGCTTCCTGCTGGACGATCTGACGCCTGCACCCGAGATCGTCACACAAGCCGCGCAGGCCTATCTCGAAAATCCCTCTCCCGGCGCATTATCGGAGCTTGAAACGGCGGTGGAATCCCCCAGAAGAGAATTCTTCCGCCGCCTCAATCTGGCGCCCGGCGCCACCTCGTGCATTGTCGCGATGCGCGCCGATCTGATTAGCTTGCTGTCCCAGGCGCCGGAGTTGAGACCGGTTGACGCCGATCTGGTTCACCTGTTGGGCACATGGTTCAATCGCGGATTTCTGGTAATGCGCGCGATAGACTGGTCGACCCCGGCGTCGATCCTGGAGAAGATCATCGACTATCAAGCAGTGCACGAAATCAGAGGCTGGGATGATCTGCGCCGCCGCCTCGACCCCGCCGACCGGCGCTGTTTCGGCTTCTTCCATCCCTCGCTCGTCGATGAACCGCTGATTTTCGTTGAAGTGGCGCTGACGCACGAGATACCCGCCTCCATACAGGAGTTGCTTGGCGCGCAGAGGGCGCAAACCCGCGATGCGGATGCGCCAACCACCGCCGTGTTCTATTCCATTTCCAATTGCCAGGAGGGGTTGCGCGGAATTTCGTTCGGTAACTTTCTCATCAAACAGGTCGTCCAGGACCTGGCACGGGAGATACCATCGCTCAGGACTTTTGTCACGCTTTCCCCGGCGCCGCGTTTTGCCGCCTGGCTGGTGCGCCGCGCGAGCGAGGAGAATAAGGCAAGGGATAATGAAACGCTCGAATTGCTGGAGGATTCGAGCTGGGCGGCGCATGCGCAGCATCAGGAGCGGCTGAAACCGGTGCTCATGCCGCTGGCGGCGGAGTATTATCTGGCCGCCAGGACCGGCGCCGGCCGCCCCGTCGATCCGGTGGCACGGTTCCATATCGGCAATGGCGCGCGGCTTGAACGGATCAACTGGCTCGGCGACAAATCGGCCAGGGGCTTGCGGCAATCGCACGGTATCATGGTCAACTATCTCTATGAGTTGAGCGACATTGAGAGGAACCACGAAGCTTACATAAATGAGGGCAAGATCGCCGCGTCCAGAGCGGTGCGGACTCTGCTCAAATCCTCCGGGAAATCGAAACCAGGCAACAACAAGCGCGTGCAAACCGGCATGCTGGAAGATGCGGCGGCCAACGCCAATGAATGACAATATTTTCGCGGGTCTTCAGAGCACGAACCGGATGTCAGTGAACCTTCAGCCGCCAAGATACATGCGCCGAACGTCCTGATTGTCGAGCAGCTCCTTGCCCGTCCCTTCAAAACGATTCTTACCCGGTTCGATCGATGTGCCGTCTGTTCCCCGGCGGCTAACGCGCGGCCATGCCGCCTACGGGCGTGCCCGCGAAAATGGTTCCTTTGCATTGTGCGCCGGCGGCGATCAACCGGGCGCATAATTGTGCCGCGGCGGCGGCGTTGTTGAACGGCCCGGCGACCAATGCCAGGCGCCCCTTATCACCCGGATTGCCCGCTTGAGCCTTGACGCCGCGCGGTTGCATCTGGCCCAGAAGTTTGCCGTGGCGGCGTTTGATCCCGGCCCAGCGCGCGTCAATCTCATCGGCTTTGAGCCCGTTGGCCAGCTCGACGGCGAACACTGTCCGGGTTGGTTTGCTCTGGCCGGCAACCGGCAGGGGAGAGTCCGGCAACGTGCGGTGTGCAAAGCCGTCGCGAGGCATTTGCAGCATGGTGATTTTCACCTTTGGGGCGGGTGTCGCGAGCACCGATTTCTTTTTTCCTGTATCGCCCGGTTCCGATGCCCCGGGGTCAGGCGGAAGCGCGGCTGTCGTCATTTGATCGACAGCGCCCGCAAGCGTCCTGAGATGGGCCTTTTGCGCCGTATTTTCCTTGTTCGCCGCCGCCAATGAAGTCTTGAGACGATTGATTTCATTGCGCATATTCACGAGAGCCTGGGAGACAGCCGGATCGTCTGGCGTCGTGGTTTTATTCGCCATTAGCAAGCGGGCAGGTGCAAACAGGGTAGCACTCAAATAGCCGGCGTCGCGTCCTGGCTGAAGCAGTGTGTAGAGATAGAGCGTTGAGAGCGACCCCAGCATGAGCCAGGCAACCACATAGAGCCGGCGTGTCAGTACAGGTGTCATGGTCTGCTCCCTAAAACTGTTCATCAAGCTTGTCTGAGTCTGCCGCCACGGTCAATCCACCGCGAATCGCTGTTGGCGGCGTATTTCCTTCCGGCAATGTTTGCGTTAAGGAAGGCGCGGGTCCCGGCCCTGAGGGGTTCGGCACGATTCCAGGCGTTGTTTTCTCCATCCTGTTCGCTGCACATCGTTCGCCATGAGCCAAAGAGATACACTTGCGATTATTCTCGCCGCCGGGCAGGGCATGCGCATGAAATCCACCCTGCCCAAGGTGCTCCATGAAATCGCCGGCGCGCCGATGCTGGCCCATGTGATGCGCACCGCGCTGGCCAGCGGTTTGCGCGGCGCGGCTGTGGTCATCGCGCCGGGCATGCGCGCCGTTGAGGATATGGCCAGGAACGTCCTGCCCGGCGTGCAGGTCTTCACGCAGGATACGCAGCTTGGAACCGCCCATGCGGTTCTGGCGGCGCGTGAAGCCTTGCAGGGGTTTTGCGGCGATGTGATCATTCTCTACGGCGATACACCGCTCATTCGCCCGCAAACCCTCAACCTCATGCGAGATGAGTTGAATCACGGCGTGGATATCGTTGTGCTTGGTTTTACGGCTGAAGACCCCACCGGCTACGGGCGGCTGATCACCGATAAATCGGGGTCGCTCATCGCCGTGCGCGAGGAGAAAGACGCCAGCGCCGATGAACGCGCCATAAAATTGTGCAATTCAGGCGTTTTCGCATTCCGGGGCGAGAGTGTGTTAGGGCTGTTGGACAAAATCGGCAACGATAACGCCAGGAACGAATATTATCTTACCGATGCCGTGGAGCTGGGCTGCGGCGACGGCCTCGGGACGGTGATCGTCACATGTGCGCAGAGCGAGGTGATGGGCGTGAACTCAAAACTTCAACTGGCTGCCGCCGAGGCCGAGCTGCAAGCGCGGCTGCGCCTTCAGGCGATGCAAGACGGCGCCACGCTTGTCGCGCCCGATACGGTTTATTTCAGCAGCGATACCAGGCTCGGGCGTGATGTCGTGGTGGAACCCAATGTCGTGTTCGGGCCAGGCGTCAAGGTCGAGGAGGGCGCGCGCATAAAGGCGTTTTCATATCTTGAAGGCGCGCATGTAGGGCAAGGCGCCAGTGTCGGACCATTTGCCCGGCTGCGCCCTGGCGCGAAGCTGGGTTCAAATGTGCGTATCGGTAATTTTGTCGAAGTCAAGAATTCCACATTTGACGAAGGCGCGAAGGCCAATCATCTTTCCTATGTAGGAGA
>JADFHH010000211.1 GCA_022567275.1 Pseudomonadota bacterium
CTTGGCTCCTTTGCTTGGCTTGAAGATCAGCTAGAGTAAATTTCCCTGGCCAGAGGAGTTTAAAGTCTTGTCCTGTCTCCAAATCACCCTCATATGCTCTTTTAATAAAGGTTTGAAACTGATCTAAGACATTGTTCTCCTTATCAAGTATCCATCCATACAGATCGGCGTCGTGCCAACGGGTTCCAATGACTATTATTTCTCCATGAACGTCGTAGACAAAACTTCGGAAAATCGAATAAGTGACCGTGATCGTGCGGCGTGGCTGACCGGATATCTGCGCTTTCTGCATCCAGGTATCATTCTTGCGATATCCTTCGCTACGGCTGCTGCGGTTTTCATCACAGATACGGAACTTTTTGCTATTGCTGCATCGGAATTTGCCGTCTTGAAATTGCTGGCGGGTACCGCGTTGCTGTTTTTTGTCGGTCTTCATTTCACCCAGCGGCTCATCGCCCGGCAAAACTGGCGCGAAACTGAAATGATGTTCGACCAGAACGCAAGTGACTTTGCCAGAATGGAAATTGCATTGAATGCCCATATTGAAAAGACCGGCAGTAAGATTGCTCGCAAGCGTAAGCGGCGCCACTAACCGTTCGCCGACCCATGCGAAAACTCGATGCCCGCTGCAAGACTGTCGAAAGGGTGTTGCAAAGATTCGATGGATACTCTGACCTCAATGTCATTTCTCTGGTGGATATCAAGCAGCTTTTAAAAGATCTCAAGGCGGCCGACGGGATTTGCCAGGACATGCTGAAAGAGCATGCGCGGCGCGAACGATCCCAGTTGTGGCTCTGGATATCTGTAGCCTGCGGCATTGGCGGGTTTTACGCTACCGGAGACCCTGACATAGTTGCCCTCATTATTTCACTCGGGGGAGTGCTCGGCTCGGGTCAATCCGTATCCGATTTCTATAATCATCAAAACGAAGAACAAATCTATCGAACTCTGGCCTGGTCTGTGACAATGCGGAAAAATAAGCTCGATGCCGCATTGGTGCGGCGCGGCATTCAATAACCCTACAGCGACTTCACGACCTCTTCGGTCGTTTTCTTGGCGTCGCCGAGGATCATCATGGTGTTGTCGCGGTAGAATAACGGGTTGTCGACGCCGGCATAGCCGCTCGCCAGCGAGCGCTTGTTGAACATCACCGTGCCCGCTTTCCACACCTGCAGAACCGGCATGCCGTAGATCGGCGAGGAGGGGTCGTCCTCGGCGGCAGGGTTGGTCACGTCGTTGGCGCCGATGACATAGGCCACGTCGGCCTGGGCGAAATCATTGTTGATGTCTTCAAGCTCGAACACCTCGTCATAGGGCACATTGGCTTCGGCCAGCAGCACATTCATATGCCCCGGCATGCGCCCCGCGACGGGGTGTATCGCATAAGTGACATCCACTCCGTGCGCTTTCAGCCGATCCGCCATCTCGCGCAACGCGTGCTGCGCCTGTGCCACCGCCATGCCATAGCCCGGCACGATGATGACCTTCGACGCATTTTTCAAAATGAAGCCGGCGTCTTCGGCGGAACCCTGCTTGATGGTGCGTGGAACGCCATCGTCGCCGGCCGGTATTGCCGCCTTGCCGCCGAAGCCGCCGAGGATGACGGAAATGAACGATCGGTTCATGGCCCGGCACATGATGTAGGACAATATCGCGCCCGATGAGCCGACCAGCGCACCGGTGATAATCAGCGCGGTGTTGCCCAGGGTGAAGCCGATGCCCGCCGCCGCCCAGCCCGAATAGGAGTTGAGCATCGAGATGACCACCGGCATATCGGCGCCGCCGATGGGTATGATGATGAGAATTCCCAGCAGCAGCGCGATTGCCGTAACCAGCCAGAAATCCATCTGCGTCTGGGTGACCACCAGGGAATATATAAAGAAGACAAGCGCCGCCAGCAGCGCGATATTGATGAGATGGCGCCCGGGCAAAAGTATCGGCGCGCCGCTCATGCGGCCCGAGAGTTTGGCAAAGGCGATGACCGAGCCGGTAAAGGTGACGGCGCCGATGGCGACGCCCAGCGACATCTCGACAAGGCTGGATTTATAAATATTTCCCGTGCTGCCGATGCCAAAGGCTTCAGGCGAATAGAACGCAGCCGCGGCGACCAGCACCGCCGCCATGCCGACCAGCGAATGAAATGCCGCGACCAGCTCCGGCATCGCCGTCATCGGCACCTTGCGGGCGATGACCGTACCGATACCGCCGCCGACCGCGATGCCGAGGACGACCAGCCCCCAGCCCGTCACATCGGCGGGCGATTGGGAGATCAGCGTGGTGGCGATGGCGATGGCCATGCCGGTCATGGCGAAGGTGTTGCCCCGGCGGCTGGTCTCCGGGCTGGACAGCCCGCGCAGCGCCAGGATGAACAATATGCCCGAGACCAGATAGAGCAGGGCGGCGATATTTGCGTCCATGACCCGCCCCTATTTCTTCTTCTGGTACATGGCCAGCATGCGCTGGGTGACGAGGAACCCGCCAAAGATGTTTATCGAGGCGAAGACAAGCGCGATGAAGCCAAGCGCGCGCGACCATAACGGCCCGTCGCCGTCACCGGCCAGCGGCACCCCGACCGCGAGCAATGCGCCGACCACGATCACCGAGGAAATGGCGTTGGTGACCGACATCAACGGCGTGTGCAGCGCCGGGGTCACCGACCACACCACGTAATAGCCGACGAAAATCGTCAGCACGAAAATCGCCAGGCGGTAGATGAACGGGTCGATTGCAGCGCCTGCTTGCGCGGCGAATGCGGGGGTGAAAGCGCTCATGAGACACACCGCCGCGCAGATGAGGGTTAGCAGGACCCTCGTCCACGGATCGGAATTAATTCCCCTCCCCCAACGCGGGGAGGGGTTAGGGGTGGGGGGTAGAACAGACTCGTGAGCGTGAAGCGAACGCTTCTGACAAAATATATGGAATACGCCCAAGGGCGCATAACTCATTATCAAGTCACCCCTCCCCCTGCCCCTCCCCGTCAAGGGCAGGGGAGTTGTTTCGCAGCGGCATTCCCGGAGATATCGAAACCAACTCATTTCTTCCCTCCCCCTTTTCCGGTGAGCATCGGGTGCACCAGCTTGCCGCCTTTGGCGACCAGGGTGCCGGTGATGACTTCATCTTCCCAGTCGATCGCCAATCCGCCCTTGTTCTCCTGATCGATCATCGGCTCGATGAAGGCGTAAAGATTGCGCGCATAAAGGCTTGACGCGTTACCGGCCAGATCCCCGGCCAGGTTGGTGTTTCCCATCACGCTCACGCCCTTGTGCTCGATCACCGCGTCGCGTTTCGTGACAGCGCAATTGCCGCCGCGCTCCGCCGCCAGATCGACGATGATCGATCCGGATTTCATGCTCTCCACCATGCGCCTGGAGATCAGCTCCGGCGCGGGGCGCCCGGGGATGAGCGCGGTGGTGATGATAATGTCCTGTGATTTCACATGCCCGGCAATCAGCTTGGCCTGCTTCTTTTTATACGCGGCCGACATCTCCTTGGCGTAACCGGCCGAGGTCTCGGCCGTTGCAAATTCCTCATCCTCCACCGCGATGAATTTCGCGGCCAGCGATTCCACCTGTTCCTTGGTGCTGGGCCGGACATCTGTCGCGGTCACTATCGCGCCGAGACGCTTGGCCGTTGCAATCGCCTGTAGACCGGCGACGCCCACACCCATGATGAACACCCTGGCGGCGGGAACCGTACCGGCCGCCGTCATCATCATCGGCAGGGCGCGCCCGAAATGCGCGGCGGCGTCGACCACCGCCTTGTAACCGGCCAGATTCGCCTGAGAGGACAGCACGTCCATGGATTGGGCGCGGGTGATGCGCGGCATGAGTTCCATGGAAAACAGCGTCAGCCCGGCGCTCGCCAGCGCGCTCAACTCCGCCTTACCGGAAAAGGGGTCGAGAATGCAGGCGAGAATGGCGCCCTTGGCCGCGCCCTTGAGCGCCGGGACTTTCGGGCGGCGCACGGTCAGGATGATAGTGGCGCCCTTGAGGGTTGCGGCGGTGTTTTTCGCACTCGTCGCGCCGGCTTGTTTGTAGTCGGCGTCGGAGAAATGCGCGCCCGCGCCCGCGCCCGCCTGTATGCGCACCTTGCAGCCAAGCGCGACAAACTTCCTGGCGGTTTCGGGCGACAGGGCAACACGCTTCTCCCCATTGTCTCCCTCAACCGGGACGGCAATTATAATCATTTTCCGGTCCCTGAAGTTATGTGAGGAAAAGCGCCATAGCAGCAAGGGTTACTATCACGAACACGCAAGTGGCGATCACGATCTTGATGAAGGCGGAATAGGTTTGTTCGTGCTGGCGCGCGTCCATCGCGCGGTGAGAACTGGAAAAATCGACCCCCATGACGGCTCACCTTTTGTCTCGTCCCGTTTGTTGGCACTCGCTTAACATGTCCGCCAAACCCCGGCAATCGGCTTGTCAGGCTTCGGGCAGATTGTCCGTAATCCAGCGCGTGAGCCCCGCCTCGTCTATGTCGCCGGCGGCGAGGCCAAGCATGATCGCCGTGGCATCTGGTTGCGGCGGTGCAAATCCGACCCCATTGATGCGGAGAAAGCCCGCCAGCGCAAGAAAGGCTACGCGCTTGTTGCCGTCCACGAAAGGATGGTTCTTGGCAATGC
>JADFHH010000212.1 GCA_022567275.1 Pseudomonadota bacterium
GCCGGTCAGCGGCTGCTCGCCCCGCATCAACCGGCCCAGGATCGTCATCCCCACGGCGAACAGAGCGGCGGCGGTGAGCAGTGTCATGGTCTCGCGCAGATTTTCCCGCGACGAGGTCAGCGCGATGAGCACGGCTCCCATGGGGGGAATGAGCAGCGCCAGTATGATGAGCGTTTCGCCGGTCATCCGCTCCCCGCCAGAAGCCATTCAGCCGCGCGTCCCGCAATGCCCGCGGTAATCGTGGTGTCAAATCCGAAATAGATTGTCGCCGCGCACAGCAGAAGCGTTGGAATGAGCATACTGAGCGGCGGCTCTTTCGCCCCCTTGGCGGCATTGGAGAGGGGCCGGAACCAAATCACCTCGACAACCCGGCCGATATAGACAACCGAAATCAGCGAGCTGGCGACGAGCAGGAACACAAGCCACCACCAGCCATTCTCCATGGCGCCGAGCCCCAGATACCATTTCGATACGAAGCCCACCGTGCCCGGTGCGCCGATGATGCTAAGCCCGGCGAGCGTGAAAGCGCCCATCGTGATCGGCATGCGTTTGCCGAGCCCGGCGAGATCGTCGATTCTAACCGATCCGATGCGGTAAAACACCGCGCCGATGGCCATAAACAGCGCCCCCTTCATCAGCGCGTGATTGAACAGATGAACAATTCCGCCAGTCAATCCGGTCTTGTTGGCGATAGCGATGCCGAGCGTGATGTAGCCAATCTGCGCCACCGAGGAATAGGCCAGCATGCGCTTCACATTGTCCTGGAAAAGCGCAACGATCGATGCCCCGAACATGGCGGCCAATGACAGAAGCAGGAATATTTCAGCGACCGGAAGGCGGGTGTAAACTGTCGCCGCCCCGAACACGGTGAAGAAATAGCGCAGCAGCAGATAGACCGCGACCTTGGTTGCGGTTGCGGCAATGAACGCGGTCGCCATCGACGGGGCATAGGCATAGGCATTGGGCAGCCAGACATGCAGCGGGAATAACGCCAGCTTCAGGCTGATCCCGACCGTAAGGAAGGCAAGGGCCGTAAGCACGGCACGCGAATTTTCAATCCCGGCAAGACGGCTTGCCATATCCGCCATGTTGAGCGTGCCGGTCATCGAATAGAGCAGGCCGACGCCAATGACATAGAAGGTCGCGCCGATCGTACCCATGATCAGATACTGATAGGCGGCGAGCAGCGCCCTTCTGTCCCGGCCCAGGGCAATAAGGCCATAGGACGCCAGCGACGATATTTCCATGAAGACAAATACGTTGAAGGCGTCGCCGGTGATGGCGATGCCAAGCAAACCGCACAGGTTCAGCAAATAGAGTGTATAGAACCAGGCTTGGCGCTCGGGCGCGATCTCCTTCTCGACGCTGCGCCTGGCATAGGGCATCATGACTGCGCCGATGAGAGAAACCAGCAACAGCAGAAACGCATTGGCCACATCGATACGGTATTCGATGCCGTATGGCGGCTTCCACCCGCCGAGCGCATAGGAGATGGTTCCGCTCTCCAGCACCTGAACGAGCAATCCCGCAGCAATGAGCGGCATGGTGAGAGAGACCAGAAGCGCCACGCCCCACGCCCACACGCCACGCCTGAAAAATGCGCACAACACCGCCCCCAGCAGGGGCAGAACCACTTGCAGGGCTGGAAGATTCGCCGCGATCATTCGTCCTCATCCCCGGCGAAAATTTCGTCTTCCTCGATGGTTCCAAATTCCTCATTGATGCGCACCACCAGGGCCAGCCCCAGTGCGAGCGTGGCCACGCCGACGACAATGGCGGTGAGAATGAGAACGTGCGGAAGCGGGTTCGAATAAACTGAAAAATCCGGCGACAGAACCGGCGGCGTCCCGCCGAGAATTTTTCCTGGCGTGAGGTAGAGCAAATAAACCGACGTCTGGAACAGGCCCAGCCCGACCAGCTTCTTGACCATATTGCCGCGCGAAACGACGATGTAGAGGCCGGACACCATCAGAAAAATAGTGATCCAGTGGTTATAGTGGGCGACGATCTGGTACAGCAGGTCCATCAGCGCCCCCGCCCCATAAAGCAATAGAAAATCGCCACCATGGTCCCCGAGACCGTGACGAGCACGCCAAATTCAACCAGCAGGATGCCGTATTCCTGGCCGTGTGCGGGATCATCGGCGAGCGGTGAATAGTTGAGATAATTCTCGCCCAGCAACATGCCGATCACACCGACCCCGGCGAATATACCGACCCCGGCCGGAACCATGATTTCCGCCAGGCGCGGCGGGAAGACTTTCTGCGCCGTTTCAAGCCCGAAGATAATCGCATAGAAAATGACCATGGCCGCCGACATCACACCGGCCTGAAAGCCGCCGCCGGGTCCGAAATCTCCATGGAACTGCACATAGAGCGCGAACAGCAGCATGATGGGCAGGAGAATTTTCGCGCCAACCCGGAAGATGACATCCAGCCTCATCGGCCAATCCTCCTGCGCTTGGGCCCCGGCTTCAATTTGCGTTTGCCCTTGAGCAGCAGCAAGACAGCAATGCCGGCGGTGAAAATCACGGCTGTTTCACCAAGCGTGTCAAACCCGCGATAGCTTGCCAGTACGGAACTCACCACATTTGCCACCAGAGTCTCTCTGAGCGAGTTTTCGAGATAATAGGGCGCGACATGCAGGTTCACCGGCGTGTCGGCGAGGCCGAAGGGCGGCAGATCGAATGTGCCGAAGACCAGAGCCGCACCGGTCGCCACGGCAACGAAAAGCGGTAACAGCGGCGTGTGCTTGGGTTTGCTCTCCTGGGTCTTCGTCAGGTGCAGCACGCCCAGCATGAGCACGGTCGAGATGCCCGCGCCGACCGCAGCTTCGGTCATGGCCACATCCACGGCGTCGAGCACGATCATGACGCTCGCCATGAGGAAAGAGTAGATGCCGCCAAGAACGACCACAGCGAACAGATTGCGCATGCGGATGATACCGATGGTGATGGCGGCCAGCAGCGTCAACAAAACCATGTTGATCAGGACTTCTATGACCGTTTCCTCCGTTTGGCCGCACGCGCTTTGCGCGCTCCTTTTGTCTTCTTGCGATCGCGGCGCCTGGCGCCGGGGCCAAGCAGAACTTCGGTTCCCACGCCCATCGGCACAATGCCTTCATGCAGCGCCGCCTGGGCGAGGGCATGGGTTGCGATCGGGCTGGTGAACAGAATGATGCCGAGGATGATCGCGAGTTTGACCGTGACGAGGCTGAAGCCCGCGAGGAACATCATGCCCGTGAGTAACAGCCCCACACCCACCGTGTCCGAAATTCCCACCGCATGCATGCGCGTGAAAACGTCGGGCATCCGATAGAGGCCGAGTGCGCCCACCACGTAGAAAAATGCCCCGGCGGCGATCAGCGCCCCGCCCGCCATCTCCTGGATGTCCGCCATCATGGGCCTCCCGGCTCCTCGCCGCCGGGGTGGCTCAAATCGCCATAGCGGAAAAATTTCAGGACCGCGAGCGTCGCGATAATATTGAGCAGCGCGTAGAGAATGCCGATGTCGAGAAACTCCGGCCGGCCGGCCAGAAACCCGATCAGCGCAAGCAGCATGATGGCCCCGGTGCCAATAGCATTGGCGGCCAGAACCCGGTCGAAAACCGTTGGCCCGCGAAGCGCCCGGATAACGCCGAGCGTCAGCGCCACGAGGATGGCGAGCGAGGCGGCGGCAAGAATCATTTTCCCGCCTCGAACTGACCGACCCGCCGGTCCATCGCCCCATCGGCAAGGTCTTCAGCCGCGGAGCGGGTCAGCGCATGCACGAGGAATTCATGGCCGCTCACCCGGGCGGTAATCGTGCCCGGCGTCAAAGTGATCGAGTTGGCATAAACGGCAATCCCCACCGCCGAGCGCTGACTTGCTCTTATGCGAATGAGCGTCGGTGTGATCGGCAGTTTGGGGTGAAGAATGATCTTTGTGACATCCCATGCCGCCTTGGCGATTTCACGTACCAGCCACGGCCAATAGGTTATGGCGCGCGGCAATAGGTGGATCGGATGCCCTTCTTCATCGGCCACGCCCATGCGGCGTGACAGCGCCACGACGCCAAGCACCGACAGGATGCCGGCGGGCACCGTAACGATGGTGTAATGGCCCGACAGAACCATCCAGAAACACGCCAGGAGCAAACCGATGCTCGCATAAACCACGCGCCACCTCCTCCAACTTGTCTGACCATTGTGTCCCGTCTGGCTGGCATTCGATGGACGGGTACAACTGATTCGCGAATGTGTTGATTGTTGCAGATTCGCTTCATCTATCAAGCATCAGTTGAGTGAAGGGGTTTTCAGGTCCTGACTCTAGCGGCGAATGGATTTGCCAACCCGGCCCCTCAGGCGCATCACATATCCGATCACTTCGGCCACCGCCTTGTAATGCTCATGCGGAACCTCTTCGTCAATCTCGATACTGGCGTACAGCGTCCGGGCCAGCGGCGGATTTTCGACGATCGGGATATCGTGCTCTTCCGCGATTTCACGGATCTTGAGGGCGATTGAATCGACACCCTTGGCCACGCAAATCGGCGCCGCCATGCCCTTTTCATATTCCAGCGCAACAGAATAATGAGACGGGTTGGTGATGATCACGGCCGCACGCGGCACAT
>JADFHH010000213.1 GCA_022567275.1 Pseudomonadota bacterium
ACGTCCAGATTGCCGCATTAACCTGATCAGATTGCCCGCCTATTGCCCACATCTGAACCCGATCGAGCGTCTGTGGGGCGTCATGCACGCTTGCGTCACCCATAATCGATTTTACGCGACCCAACCCAAATTCGCCACCGCAATTCTCGCATTCCTTCGCAACACCATCCCCAAAGAGTGGCGAAACTTCCGAGACAAAGTATCCGACAACTTCCGCATCATCTCACAACAAGACTTTCGGGTTTTCGAGTGAGTTGGGTATAGTTGGGTTGCCGGCAACTTTGTTAAACGACTGAACACTTTGTTCGTCATCATAATTACCCACCGGAATATTGTTAATTAGGGGCTGTTGACGTTCAGGATTCACAAACGGGGTGATCTGTGATTCAAGGTTGCAAACAACAGGAGAGCAGCCTTGACCCGAAGAGTTTTGAGCGACGCCCAGTGGGCAATTATCGAGCCTTTCACCCTTGGAAAGAAGAGCGACCCCGGCCAAACCGGACGTGACCCGCGGCTGTTCATTGAGGCGGTTCTTTGGATCGTGCGCACCGGGGCGCAGTGGCGGGAATTACCGGGGGAGTTTGGCAAGTGGAATTCGGTTTTCAAGCGGTTCCGCAGGTGGGTTAAGGCCGATGTTTTCTATAGGATGTTCAAGACGTTATCCCTTGATGCCGACTTTGAATACGCGATGATTGATGGAACCATTGTCAAGGTCCACCGCTCGGGCCAGGGCGCAAAAGGGGGACTTTTCGCCAGGCCATTGGACGCTCCCGAGGCGGCATAACCACGAAGATATTGGCGCTGACCGACGCGCTTGGCAACCTCGTGGATTTCTGCCTGATGCCGGGGCAGGCACACGACCTGCGCGAAACCCGGTCCTTGCTGCAAAATCTTTCTGCCGGGCATCTACTGGCGGACCGGGCTTTCGACGCAGACTGGCTGCGAAGCGACCTGCTGGCGCGGGGCATCACCCCGGTTATACCGCCAAAATCCAACCGAAAATTCCCGGCTGAGTTCGACAAGGAGACTTACAAATGGCGGCACCTGGTTGAAAATTACTTCGGTAAACTTAAGGAAAACAGAGGTATAGCGATGCGCTCATGCAAAACCGATCAAAGCTTCACTGCTTTCATCTCACTCGCAGCCACGTTAATAGAGCTAAGATGAACGTCAACAGCCCCTAGACGGAAAAGGAAATATTCGCAGCATTACGTAGCAATTCCCGTTATGTTGGACAAAGTCGTCGTTCAATCATTGTCAACTTTCGAACTCAATGAGAGATCAATGCACGCCGCACTGTAGGGTGAAACCAGCGCGGTTGCTAATTGAGCGTTGAGTGTCAACGCCGGACTAAAACTACGTCATTGGCCGGAGAGAAAGTACATCGGTTGGGTGGCATAGGTTTGTCCATAGGCCCGCACGGCGCAGTGCTTTTATATAGCGACGGAGGTGTGCGGGGCTGTGGTCAAACCGGGTTTCGGTGTTTGTGTTTCAGGCCTTGCCTGACTGACGGCTGTGTTTGAGGCGGAAGCTCTCGCCGTTCATTTCCAGAATGTGGACATGGTGGGTCAGCCGGTCCAGCAGAGCGCCGGTCAGACGTTCGGAACCGAAGGTGCTGGTCCATTCATCGAACGGCAGGTTGGACGTCACGATGGTTGATCCGCGCTCGTAGCGCTGTGAGAAGACCTCAAACAGCAGTTCCGCGCCGGTTGGCGACAGCGGCACGTATCCCAGTTCATCGATGATCAGCAGCTGGTACTTGGTCAGTTGTTTCTGCAGACGCAGCAGGCGCTTCTCATCGCGGGCTTCGAGGAGTTCATGCACGAGAGCTGATGCAGTGATGAAGCCGACGGCCAAGCCCTTCTGACAGGCCGCCAGTCCAAGGCCGAGGCCGATATGCGTCTTTCCGGTTCCACTGTTGCCAACTGCGATGACGTTCTCGTTGCGGGTGATGTAATCACAGCGGGCCAGTTCCATCACCAGCATCTTGTTCAACGAGGGCATGGCCTTGAACTCAAAGCTGTCGAGACTTTTGACGGCTGGGAACTTTGCGGCTTTGATCCGCCGTTCCACCATGCGCCGTTCCCGGTCGATCAGTTCCAGTTCGGCAAGGCGCAGAAGATAGCGGGAATGATCGATCCCTTCTGCCGCGCATTGTTTGGCGACTTTGTCATATTCGCGCAGGAAAGTCGGCAGACGCAGGGCCTTCAGATGATGGGCCAGCAACAGTTGCGGTGTATCCGTCATCACCGGCCCCCTGACAACAGCGCCATGTAATCACGCGCGGAAGTGACGGCGACATGGGCTTTGGGCAGATATGGATAAACCGTCATATCCAGCCGCGGGGGGCGGCGTTCGATCCGGCACAGCACCAAATGCTTCACCGCATCAAAGCCGATCGTGCCGCGCTCAAGGGCACTCTGTATCCCGGCCTCCACGTCCACGATCCGGAATGTCTCCAGCAGCCGCAGCACCTGAACGAACTCGCGTTTGCCCTTTTTGCCCATCCGGGCCTCCATAAGGCGGCGCAGGATGATAAAGGCTTTTGGCAGCTCCCAATCGGCCAGCGGGGCGGCCTTGCCCGACGGCCACAGGCCGTCAATCTCATAATTGCGCGCATCCGCGCGCGGGCGCATTGGTCTTCTGTTCGATCAGTGCCAGATAATGAAGCGGATCATAGATGTAATCCTCCTTCTCCCAGGACCGGGCATGGCGGGCAATGACTTCTGTACCACAGGCAATCACCACCTCATGCACATAACCACGGACCAAAACTTCTTGATGGCCGTAGGCTGTCGGGACCGAATAATCGTTGCCGCGATAGCGCACGAGAGACAGTGAGTTCACCCGGACGGATTGCTTGTCACAGGCGTCATAAGGAACAGCTGGCAAAGGCTGGAGACATTCAGCATCAGCCTCAAACCGTTCGCCAATCGTGCCCTTGTGACCACGCAGCTTGTCATCCATCCGCTTGCCGCAGCGTTCGGCCAGATGGGCATTGAGGTCATCAAAGCTGGCAAACTGGGGTTTTGGCACCATGAAGTTCCGGCGGGTGTAGCCCACCATCCCTTCGACTTTGCCGCTCGTCCATTGTCCTCGGACCATGTATGGATGGCTCCTGCGTGGCAAGATGTTTTGTGGTGTTCCGGCGTCTGGTCGGCAGCGGCCATGTATACGGCGTCCTAGTTGCGGCGTGACAGCCGCGCGCCCTGATGAAAGTCCGCGCTGATCAGGTCCCAATCAATGGCCCGCGCTTTGATGCGCTCTGGTCCGAACAGGGTATCCCGATCTTGGTATCCGTCAGTTTGCCATCATCCCACTTTGCACCTCACCATCTCTTCTGGCCCAAACTCAGGGCCTGACTCTCTCATCATGCTGCCCTGGCTTTGTAGGCTTCGCCGGTTTTAAGCAGCGCCCAGACTGTTCGGGCCATGCGGTTCGCCAGCGCGATCGCGACCAACTTGACTGGTTTTCTTTCCAGCATGTTCCACAGCCAGTCATCCCCCGCAGGACGCCTCTTTCGAGCACTGATCTGCGCCATTGCGCCCAGATAGAGGAGGCGCCGGATATAACGGTTGCCCATTTTTGATATCCGCCCCAGGCGTTCCTTTCCGCCACTCGAATATGGTTTTGGTGTAAGCCCGATCCACGCTGACAGATCGCAACTGCACCTGAAGTTGGCAACGTCCGGGACTGTCGCGGCGATTGCACTTGAGGTTAGCGGGCCAATGCCTGGAATCGTTTCCAGCCGTCTGGCTGTTTCATCGTCCTTTTGAGCCGCCTTGATCTCTGCGGTGACGTCCTCAATCTTTTCATGGGTGTCACGGAATTGCTCCACAAGAAGCCGTATCGGATTGCCGGCTGCGTCCGGCAAATCGGCAACCTCAGCTGCGGCGAAAAGACGCTCCATATTATGCACACCTTTCGCGACAACAATTCCGAACTCTCCAAGATGCGCCCGGAGTGCGTTGCCGGATTGCGTGAGCTGACGAACCAGAAAATCGCGCGTCCGGTGCATCAACAACACTGCCTGTTGATCTTCCGTCTTCACCGGCACAAAGCGCATTGAAGGGCGCGTTACCGCTTCGCAAATCGCCTCTGCATCCGCCGCGTCGGTCTTGCCCCGTTTGACATAAGGCTTTACATATGACGGCGGCATCAGCCGGACCTCATGGCCAAGCTTCGCAAGTTCCCGCGCCCAGAAATGTGCCCCGGCGCAGGCTTCGATTCCGATCAGACAGGGCTGCAGTCTGGCAAAGAACACCAGAACCTGCGCCCGCCTGAGCTGACGTCGAAGCAAAACTTGCCCCTCCGAAGTGACACCGTGCAACTGAAAAACGTTCTTCGCCAAGTCAAGTCCAATTGTGCTAATCTCTCCCATGGATGGCTCCTCTTGATCAGGGACTTCTGATGTCCCCAGTTATGGCGCATTGCGACGCCGGGAGCAGGAGCCATCCACTCCATCAATGGCGGACAATTCCTCGCTCATTCCCTTTGCCAGGGCGGCCGTACCGATCCCCAATCACATAGTGCGACAGCATCGCGCTGAACCGCTGCGTTCGCTTGCGCGTCTTGTCCTGCATAATCCTGGCGACAAGGCACCTGTCA
>JADFHH010000214.1 GCA_022567275.1 Pseudomonadota bacterium
AATTGTTCGATGCTCGAAGCGATCGAGCTTTGCGAAAGCATTTCCGGCCGGCGCCTCAATCACGCCTACGAGGAGGCCAGCAGGATGGGCGATCATATGTGGTGGATTTCCGATAACAGCCGCTTTGAGACGCATTATCCCGACTGGTCTTTGCAATACGATATCCCGGAGATTTTGGAGGAGATTTTCTCTGCGAACCGGCAGCGCTGGCGCGAGGCCTCTTGAACCATGATCGATGACGGCAAACGAAATATCCTGGGCATCAAAGTCAGTGTCATCGACTATGCGGGCGCTGTCGCCGCGATCATCGCGGCGGCAAGGGAACGCAGACCCCTCAAGGTGAGCGCCCTTGCCGTTCATGGCATCATGACCGGCGCGCTCGACCGCGAGCACCGTTGGCGGCTGAACGGCTTTGACATAGTAACGCCCGATGGACAACCGGTGCGCTGGGCGCTCAATCTTTTGCACAAGACGGGGCTGAAGGACCGGGTATACGGTCCAAATCTTACGCTGAGGGTTTGCGAACAGGCCGCGCAACAGGGGCTGCCGGTCTATCTGTATGGCAGCCGGCAGGTGGTCCTGAAAAAATTGCAGAAGCGTCTCACCGGGATGTTTCCCGGTCTCATTATTGCGGGCGCCCGCCCCTCCTTGTTCCGGCGCAGCACGGATGCGGAAAAGCATTTAATAGCCGATGAAATCCGCCGCTCCGGCGCCGGCATCGTCCTGGTCGGTCTCGGCTGTCCGAGGCAGGAGGTTTGGGTCTACGAATATGCCGATTGTCTGCGCATGCCGGTGCTTGCCGTGGGAGCGGCTTTCGATTTTCACGCCGGGCTGTTGAAAGAAGCGCCGCGCGCAATGCAGGAAAAAGGCCTGGAATGGTTGTATCGTCTAACCCAGGAACCCAAGCGCCTTTGGCGGCGCTATATCCTTCTAAACCCAACCTTTCTGGCTCTGCTTTTCGCTCAGTTCACCCGCCTGCGCTCGTTTGCCGATCCGGGCGTTGAACCGAAGACACCGCGCAATTTCGCCTAAACGCCGCCTCTCTTACAGCAGGTTGGCAAGAACGGAGAAGTGTCGTCGAATTTCCCTGTTTTCCGGGATTAACCTCGATAACCAAGTCCGATTGAAGCGCTCAGGAGCATCGCATACGTTCAACGGGCCGGAAACAACGATGGCTGACCGGCCGGCGGATTTTTCCGCTGGTCCAGCGGCGGCGGCGGAGGCGCGACCTCATTCGCCCTGGAATTCCGGAAAAACGCCGTTTAACCGGCAGGACAGGACCAAAATTCATATGAATATCATTTCTCAGAACTGCCAAACGTCACCGGCGAGCATCCCTGTCCCGGGTGAAAATAGCAGAATCCGTAAAGTCCTGATCGTTGGCGGGGCCGGATATATCGGCGGCGCGGTCGTGCCCCACTTGCTGCAATCAGGTTTCGGCGTTCGCGACCTGGACCTTCTCGTTTATGGCCACGAAAACGTGGTGCTGACGAAACTTCAGCAACCGAACTACGACTTCCTGTTTGGCGACATGGGCGACAGGGAAACGCTTGAACGCGCATTGGCCGATGTAACCGACGTCGTTCTTCTGGCCGGCCTCGTGGGCGATCCGATTACCGGGAAATATCCCCAAGCGGCGCGTGAGATCAACGATCTAAGTCTCATGCGCTGCATTGAGACCCTCAATGGTAAAGGACTTGACAGGGTTATCTTTGTCTCGACCTGTTCGAACTACGGGCTGATAGCCGAGAACCAAACGGCAGATGAAGAATTCGCGCTGAATCCCCTCTCTCTCTATGCCAAGGCAAAGGTACAATGTGAACGCCATTTGCTGTCGCTCAGAGGAAAAGTGGATTACAGCCCTGTCGTCCTGCGCTTTGCCACCGCATTCGGACTGGCGCCACGCATGCGCTTCGATCTGACGGTGAACGAATTTACGCGAGACTTGTTCCTCGACAAGGAATTGCTGGTTTACGATGCGCATACATGGCGGCCTTATTGCCATGTCCGCGATTTCGCGCGGCTCATCGAGACAGTTCTTCTGGCGCCATCCGAAACGATCGCGTTCGAATTGTTCAATGCCGGCAGCGATGCCAATAATCATACCAAACAGAACATAGTCGATCTCGTCCAGAGCATGCTTCCGAACCGCAGGGTCGCCTATCGGGAAAATTCCTCCGACCCGCGCAACTACCGTGTAAATTTTGCCAAGCTGAACAGAATATTTGGCTTCGAATGCCAATACAGCGTCGAGGACGGTATCCGGGAAATCATCTGGGCGCTCAAGAACCATCTGCTCGACGACGTCGACACTCGCCGGAATTTTCACGGCAATTACGACCTCGTGAGAACGAAAGCAGAACAGGCCTAGAACCTTAAAAGACGCGAAGTTGCGACCTCTTCGCGCAGAGACAAATTTGATTGGATCAAACGATGCCGGACAACCGGGTTGTAATCTTAGCGGGGGGAAAAGGGACGCGATTACGTCCATTCACGGCGAGTTTTCCAAAACCGCTCGTTCCGATCGGCGATCAGCCGATTCTGGCGATCCTGCTGTCACAATTCGCGCAACAGAATTTTGGTCAAATCACGATCGCCCTGGGACATTTGGCCGAACTGATCAAAGCCTATATCGTCCAGCACAAATCGCTGAGTGACCGGCTGACAATTGATTTCGTGGATGAAGAGGCACCCACCGGAACCGCCGGCTCCCTGTCCCTTATATCCGGCTTGAATGACACGTTTCTGGTCGTCAACGGCGATGTTCTAACCGACCTCGACTACAATGCGTTATTGACTTCCCACAAGGCGTCCGGCGCCGCGCTCACCATCGCTGTGCACCAAAAGGAGTTGAAACTGGATTTCGGGATAATCGAGGCGGGTGAGGATTCTATCGTAACCGGCTACAGCGAGAAGCCGGACAAATCCTATGAAGTCTCCATGGGCGTCTATGTCTACGAACCCAGCGTCCTGGCGCTCATAGAACCAGGCAAATATCTGGACTTTCCCGACCTCGTACATCTGTTGATGGCAAAGGGAGAACAGGTCGGTGTCTATCGCAACGACGCCTTTTGGCTCGATATCGGGCGGCCGGACGACTATGCACTCGCCCAAGAACTGTACGAGGCGGACAGCTTGAAATTCGGAGCTTTGTGATCCCCATGCAATGGAAATACACGCTCTCCGAACCGGTTCTTGGCGCGCAAGAACTTCAAGCCGTCACCGATTGCATTAACTCGGGCTGGCTTTCCATGGGCCCCAGAACCAAGCTGTTCGAAGAACGCTTTGCCGGGAAGCTCGGAACCGGCCATGCCATTGCCGTATCGAGTGGGACGGCTGCATTGCACCTTGCCCTTGCCGTACTTGGAGTGGGAACCGGGCCCGACGATGAGGTAGTGCAGCCATCGATCAATTTCGTCGCCGGCGCCAATATGACCAAGGCGCTCGGCGCAAAACCGGTTTTCGCCGATATTGTTTCGACCCTGGAACCGACGATTTCACCGGCGGATATCGAAAGCAAGCTGAATGAGCGGACCAAAGCCGTCATGGTCATGCATTTCGGCGGCTATTGCGCGCGCATGCCGGAAATCATGGAGATCTGCCAAGCTCGCGGCATTCCGGTGATAGAGGACGCGTGCCATGCGCCTATGCAGGACGGCGAGCACTCCGGCCGCCGCCTCGGGACGATCGGGTCGATCGGGTGCTTTTCGTTCTTTTCCAACAAGAACATGACCACTGCCGAGGGTGGAATGGTGGTCACCGACGACGACGATCTCGCCACCCGGATCCGCAATATACGATCCCATGGCATGACGACTTCGAGCTGGGAAAAACATCACAGACTGCCAGGCACCTACGATGTCATGGTGCATGGTTTCAACTACCGTATCGACGATCTCAGATCTTCCCTGGGACTGGCCCAACTCGACCGCCTGCCGGAAAGCAACCAGAAGCGCCGGGCACTCGCCGCCTGTTACGGGCGGGAGATCGATCGCCAATTGGGCAATCGAGCGCTCTACATTTTTGGGGACAGGCCAATGGCCGGAACGGCGCACCTCGCCGGAATCGTGGTCGATGCCGATATCAGAGACAAAATCCGTAAGCAATTGGCCAATCAGGGCGTCCAATCGAGCCTGCACTATCCGCCGGTTCATTTGTTTTCCGCATTTGATGGGAGCTGCCCGAATGGGTTGCCCGTCTCGGAAGAATTTTCACGCGGCATGATCACGCTGCCGATGCATGCGGGCCTCGGCGAGGTAGCGGTTCAGGACATTGTGCGGGTGCTTGTGGAGGCTTTCGACCGGCATGCCTGATATTCGCCCTCCCGGATTGGACGCCATGACGAATGCCGCGCCCGGCGACCGGAAGCGTGTCTTGTTTCTCGCGCAAACGCCTCCGCCGCATCACGGTCAGTCGGCGGTCGCTGCCCTTGTGCGCGACGTGTTCGAGACCGATGCCGGTATGATCGTCGATCAGAGATGGCGCGGCGGTGCGCAATCCAATACCGAAATCGGTAAAAAGACCCTCGGCAAATATCTCGGCTTTGCACGCCTTTTGATCGAGCTTTTCACTCTGTTCATCATCGACCGGCGCTACGACATTGCTT
>JADFHH010000215.1 GCA_022567275.1 Pseudomonadota bacterium
GGCCCGAAAACCATGGCACGGGGCTGGCCGCAACTGACAACCATGCTCAAAGGCGTTGCAATAGCAACAAAAACACAAAATGTGTGAATCCCGTAGCCCGCAAGGGGGGAGGGAGTATAGAGCTAATCCTCCTCGAATATCCCGTCGGGCGGCAGCATCAGCAACCAGCCGGCCTCGCGGTCGATGTCGGGCACGATTTCTTGCGTGAAGGGCACGAGCACGGTTGCGCCGCCGGTGGCCGGGCGAAGCTCCAGCAGATCGCCGGCGCCGAAATTCTGCACCGCGACGATCTGCCCCAGCGCCGCGCCGTTGGCGTCGATGGCGACGAGGCCAATCAAATCGGCATAATAAAATGTCGACCCGTCTTCCATCTCGGGCAACTTCTCGCGCCCGACCCAGAATTCCAGACCTTTGAGCGCTTGCGCCGCCGCGCGGCTGGTGACGCCCTTCAATTGCACGACGACGCCGTCCTTCACCACCTGTAATTTCGAGATTTCAAATTTTCGCGCGCCCGCTTCGTCTTCCAGCGGCCCGTAATCGGCGATGGCGCGCGGGTCCTGGGTGAAGGTTTTATACGAACCTCGCCGTTCAGCCCGCGCGCGCCAACAACCCGGCCGAGCAGCACGCGTTTGGCGTCTTCATCCGGCATGGGCTGTTACGGATGCACGCGAATAGCCGATTGCACTCAGTCCTTTTTCTCGTCTTTGGCGTCTTGCGCAGGGGCAGCTTCGGAGGGGGCAGCTTCCGCGGGAGTATCTTTGGCTGCGGCCTCTTTGGTTGGAGCCTCTTCAGCAGGGGCTTCCTCAGCCTTTGCCTCTTCAGCGGGAGCAGCCTCCTCGGCCTTTGCTTCTTCGACAGGAGTGGCTTCCTCGGCCTTTGCTTCTTCGACAGGAACAGCTTCCTCAGCCTTTGCCTCTTCGACAGGAACAGCTTCCTCGGCCTTTGCCTCTTCCGCAGGAGCGGCTTTTTCGGTCTTCGCTTCCCCCGCAGATGCAGCTACCTCAGCCTTTGCCTCTTCCGCAGGAGCGGCTTCCTCCGCAGGAGCATCAGCGGCGGCTTCTTCAACGGGAGCTTCCTCAGCCGGGGCCGCTTTGGCTGCCGCGGCCTCTTCCTTTGCTTTTGCTTCCGCCTCGCGTTTGTCTTCCTCGCGGTCGAGGCGTTTTTGGCCCGGCAGGCCTTTTTTCGGATTGTTGCGCGGCTCGCGTTTGAGAATACCGGCTTCATCGAGGAAACGGTGCACCCGGTCTGAGGGCCGCGCGCCCACGCTCAGCCAATGCCTGATACGATCCTCGACAAGGGTGACGCGGTTCGCATGGTCCCTGGGCAGCAGCGGATCATAGGTGCCCACGCGCTCGATATAACGGCCATCGCGGGGCATGCGCGAATCGGCGACGACAATGCGGAAATAGGGACGTTTTTTGGCGCCGCCGCGCGCCATTCTGATTTTCAGTGACATTTACAATGTTTCCTTTGGTTCAAGTGTTTTCTCGATAAATTACCCCCTCACCCCCTCCCTCTCCCCAAGGGGAGAGGGAGGGGGTGAGGGGGATAAGCTCAAACATTCATTTCTTCTTCCCCGGCAGACCGGGAAGGCCGCGCGGCAGGCCGCTCGTGCCCAGCCCCGGAAAACCCGATGGCAACCCTTGCGGCATGCCCGGCGGGACGCCCGGCAGGCCAGGAGGCGCGCCTTGCGGGTCGAAACCTTCGGGCATCTCCGGCATGCCTCCCATGCCGAACAATTTGGCGAGGCCGCCCTTGCCCCGGCTCATCTTTTTCATCATATCCGCCATCTGGCGGTGCATCTTCAACAGCTTGTTGATGTCCTGAACGGTTGTGCCGGAACCCGCCGCCACGCGTTTCTTGCGCGACGCGTTCAGCAGCTTCGGCCTGGCGCGCTCGATGCGCGTCATGGAGGAGATGATCGCCTGCTGGCGCTTGATGACGCTATTGTCGAGATCGGCCTCCTCGATCTGCTTTTTCATTTTTCCGATACCCGGCAGCATGGACAGCACCCCTGACATGCCGCCGATTTTTTCCATCTGTTTGAGCTGGTCGGACAGATCTTCCAGATCGAACACGCCCTTGCGCATTTTGCGGGCGATTTTTTCCGCCTTTTCGACGTCCAGCGTCTCAGCCGCTTTCTCGACCAGGGAGACAATGTCGCCCATGCCGAGAATCCGGCTGGCGATGCGCTCGGGGTGGAAATCCTCCAGCGCCTCGAGCTTCTCGCCGGTGCCAATGAGCTTGATGGGCTTGCCGGTTACCGCGCGCATGGACAGCGCCGCGCCGCCGCGCCCGTCGCCATCGACGCGGGTGAGCACGATGCCGGTCAGCGGCACGCATCGATCGAATGCCTTGGCCAGATTGACCGCGTCCTGCCCGGTCAGCGCATCGGCGACCAGCAGGGTTTCGTGCGGCGTGGCGAGTTTATGGAGTGCGGCCGACTCGGCCATCAATTGTTCGTCGATATGGGTGCGCCCGGCGGTATCCAGCATCACCACGTCATAGCCGCCCCTCTTCGCGTCCTTAAGGGCGCGTTTGGCGATCTGAAGCGGGTTTTGCCCTTTTTTGACGGGCAGGGTATCGACCTCCACCTGCTCACCCAGCACGCGCAACTGCTCCTGCGCCGCCGGGCGGGCGGTGTCGAGCGAGGCCATCAGCACTTTTTTCTTGTCCCGCCTGGAGAGCCTGAGCGCGATTTTTGCGCAGGTGGTGGTTTTTCCCGAACCCTGCAAACCCACCAGCATGATCGCCACTGGCGCCCTGGCTTTGAGATCGATGCCAACCGCCTCGTCGCCCAGCATGGCGACCAGTTCGTCATTGACGATCTTGACCACCTGCTGGCCCGGCGTGATCGATTTGAACACCGCTTCGCCAACCGCCTTGGCCTTTACCGCATCGATAAAACCGCGCACCACTTCCAGCGCCACGTCGGCTTCGAGCAGCGCCCGGCGCACCTCGCGCATGGCGGCTTCGACATCGCTTTCACTAAGCGCGCCACGCCCGGTGAGCTTGGAGAAAATGCCGGAAAGGCGCTCTGAAAGGGTATCGAACATTTTATCTTTCCAACGCAGCGCGCTCAAACAGGCGCGAGCCGATAGCGCAACACAAAAATCACCCGCGGGCGAACCTTCGCTGACGGGTGGGACCCCCCTGCCTCCTGGAGTTTCTGTTCCCCATGTGCAGGGCGGCGGCTGGTTGAACGAACGAGCCTGACCTGAATTTGGCGCGGATATTTGTTGAAGCGGCTCTATAAGTCAAGCGGTGTGAGGCTAGAATATAAAGGCGATCACGGCTAAACCCGCGCAAATGACCGGGGCGGCAAGCGAATACCTCAACGCCCGCAGGGGGCGTGGTCCGGCGGCCGTGCCGCGCGCAGCCTTGCGCGCGGCCAGTTCTTGCCGCAACTCAGCCCACAACAGCCGCTGCAATTCCGCATTAGCGCACATTATCGAAGCCTAGCATGTGAACGCCCTGTGCGAAAGCTTTACCGCCTCGCCGCCCGGGCGTCATCTCCTGCCGCCCTGTTCCTCCGACATCGTCTCCCAGAAATCGAGGGTTTGCCGCCGCAGGGTATCGCTGCATGGATCGATACGCGAAATCAGGCTGGATCTTTCGCAGTCATACCAGAATCCGCCCGGCAGCCTGACCTGATAGCCATATTGGGCCGCGCGCACCGGCGCTCTGACCGCCCCGTTGCCATAGTCGCTATAAGCCGTGACATAGCCCGCACGCGCACCCGCCAGCGCCTCGCCCGTAACAACATACATGAGCGCCAGCCCGGCTGCTAAAACGATCGGCAGTCTTGCGGACATTTTCTCTCAAGCTCCTTCAAGCGCACCCGCCACCATATTGCATTTCGGCATGCATTGCGCCGGAATCAAGGCGCGTTCGCCCTAGGAAAGCCGGGCGAGGAGCGCGTGCGCTCCGGCCTCGACCAGATCAAGCGCCTCTTCAAAACCATTGTTTCCGCCATAATAGGGGTCGGGCACCTCATCTACGCCAAGCTCCGGCACGCCGTCGAGAAACAGGGCGACCTTGCCGCTATGCTCAGCCGGCGCGCACATCAGCAATTCCGAGCGGTTGTCCCGGTCCATGGCGAGCAACAGATCGAACGCGTCGAAATCGCCCGCGCGGAGCTGGCGCGCCCGCTGGGCCGACAGATCGATGCCGCGTCTGGCCGCCGCCGCGACGGCGCGCGGATCGGGCGGATCGCCGATATGCCAGGATCCGGTTCCAGCCGAGTCTACTTCAAACAGATCGCCCTTGCCCGCTTGCGCGGCGATGTGCGCGAATACCCCTTCGGCGAGGGACGAGCGGCAAATATTGCCAAGACAGACAAACAACAAACGATGCCGCTTCATCGACGATATCTCCAGGGTCCGGGCGTGACGCCATTTCCATGCCGGGCGTGACGTGGCATGAAGGCTATCATACAGAAAACAGATCGGGAGAGGACATTATGGTGGAAAAGCTTGAAGGGGCCGCCCGCACCGACGCCCTGTTTCCGGGCCCCCAACCTCCAAAGTAATATTCGTGTTTAAAAACAAAAAATTACAGCCATCCGTTGAAGCGTTTTC
>JADFHH010000216.1 GCA_022567275.1 Pseudomonadota bacterium
AGGGCGCATTTGTCGGCATGCCGGGCTTTGGCGCGTCCGCCCCAATCGGCGATCTTTATGCGCATTTCGGCATCACCAGCGACGCGGTGGCCGGGGCCGCGAAAACGCTCTGCGGAAAATAGAACCTTTGAGCACGCCAGATGAGTGAGAGCGCGTTTCGTTCCATCGAACAGGCGGATGTCGCGGGCAAGCGGGTGCTGGTGCGCGTCGATATGAATGTGCCCATGCAAGGCGGTGTGGTCAGGGACGCCACGCGCATAAAGCGGGTACTACCCACGATTAAATCGCTCGTGGAACGGGGCGCGAAGGTCATCCTCCTGTCCCATTTCGGCCGGCCCAAGGGCAAGCGCGTGGCCGTTATGTCGCTCAGGCCCATCGCGGAGAAGATGGATGAAATGCTGCCAGGCACGCCGGTGAAATTTGCCGAAGACTGCATTGGCGCCGATGTCGAGAGGGCAGTGAATGCGCTTGAAAACGGCAATGTGCTGTTTCTGGAGAATTTGCGCTTTCACTCTGGCGAGGAAGCCAACGATCCAGAATTCGCACAAGCGCTCGCCGCTCTCGGCGACATCTATGTGAACGAGGCATTTTCGGTATCGCACCGGGCGCATGCCTCCATCGACGCCCTGGCGCGGGCGCTTCCCGCTTATGCGGGCGTGTCGATGATGGCGGAGATCTCCGCCCTGTCGGGCGCGCTGGAAAACCCCGAGCGCCCGGTGGCGGCGGTGGTTGGCGGGGCAAAAATTTCGACAAAAATTTCCGTGCTCGGCAATCTGGTGCAAAAGTTCGATAGCGTGATTATCGGCGGCGCCATGGCTAACACCTTTCTCCACGCCAAAGGCGTCGATGTGGGCAACTCGCTGTGCGAGGCGGATTTGGCGGATACGGCGCGCGAGATTTTGCGCACGGCCGAACGGGAGGGGTGCGAAATCCTGCTGCCCGTCGATGCGGTTGTCGCGAAACAATTAAAGCAAGGCGCGGAGAGCGAAGTTTGCGCCATCGACGCGGTGCCTGCTGACTCCATGATCCTCGATGTTGGGCCGCAAACCGTGCAGGCGCTCACCGCGAAACTCGCGAGCTGCAAGACGCTGCTCTGGAACGGGCCGTTGGGGGCGTTCGAGATCGCGCCCTTCGGTGCGGGCACATTTGCCCTCGCCCGCGAAGCCGCGCGTCTGACCAAGGCGCGTTCTCTTGTCACTATAGCGGGTGGCGGAGATACGCTCGCGGCGCTGAATGCCGCGGGAGTCGCAAACGACTTCACCTATGTCTCGACCGCTGGCGGCGCTTTCCTCGAATGGCTTGAGGGCAGGGAGCTGCCAGGGGTGGCGGCGCTCAGGGACAAGTGAATTCTTATAGAAGCTCTGACATATTACATAGTATATTGATGTTACGGATTGAATGATGACCTTGGGCGCCAAGAGATCGAAACGTCTGAATCCCGTTGCGGAAAAAGCAGCGGGCGCTCGGCATTGCGTGGTGCCGGTTCAGGGAGGCTGGGCGATAAAAAATGGCTCATCTCAAAACTCTGCTCGCACATATTCAAGTAAACAGGCGGCATTGAACGCGGCAAAGGCGTGGGTATGTAAGCGGGGCGGGGGTGAGTTTTGGATTCAGGGACGTGACGGCCGTATAAGTGAAAGCCTTTCATTCAGCCGCGAGGGATTTAAAAAAATCAGTGCGGTCGAAGGCATTTATCTTTCAAGCGAAATGGAGAAGGACTTCAAATCGTTTGACGTGAAAAATTTCTCGGACGCCGAGCGGCGAAGAGAGATTATTAAAAAACACGGCAACAAGCACAGTTGAATTGCACCATGTATGGAGCCTTCGCAGACCCATACTGCTACCGTGACACACCCGTTCTCCGAAACAATCAAAACATTCGCGATCAACAGGCGCTGGCAGCCTTTGAGGCTGCGATAACGACACAGCGTGCGACGGAAATTTTTCCTTCGGGACGGCTAAGTGTAAGCCACTTCCTGGCAATTCACCGGCATCTGTTTCAGGATGTCTATCGCTGGGCCGGGTGTGTTCGCACCGTTCGTCTTTCCAAAGACAATAATATGTTCTGTTATCCAGAACATATTCGCTCCGAACTGAGAGCGCTTTTTTATTGGCTCAAGCAACAGGGCTATCTCAGACATCTCACAGCGAATGAATTTTCCAGGGAGGCCGCCCATTTCCTTGCCGAGCTAAATGCTATTCACGCCTTTCGGGATGGAAATGGTCGAACGCAGCTAATTTTTAGTGCGGTTCTCGCGCAACGTGCGGGGCATCCCATGACAATCAACAGGCTTGATCCTGACGCATTTCTCGCAGCGATGATCAAGAGTTTCCAGGGCAACGAACACCCGCTGGCAAAGCAGTTGCTGAAGCTTATCGATTAAAACATTGCGGGTGCAGGGCGGTGACTTCAGTTATGTCTCGACCGCGCAAGCCCAGCGCAGTAGGACAGGGGCGAACTTCGGGGTTTGAAGGAAAGCCAAGACACATGACATCGAACATCCTCATCGCGCCCTCCATCCTCTCGGCCGACTTCGCCAAACTCGGCGAAGAGGTGCGCGCCATCGACGCGGCCGGGTGCGACTGGGTGCATGTGGATGTGATGGATGGCCATTTCGTGCCCAATCTCACATTCGGCGCTTGCGTGGTGGCGGCGATACGACCGCACACGAAAAAGCCGCTGGACGTGCATCTGATGATCGACCCGGCGGCGCCTTATCTGGAGGATTTCGCGCATGCGGGCGCCGACATCATCACCGTGCATGCGGAAGCCGGCAAACATCTCGACCGCTCGTTGCAGGTGATCAGGGACCTGGGCAAAAAGGCAGGCGTGGCGCTCAATCCGGCGACGTCTGAATCCGTGATCGCGCATGTGCTCGACAAGCTCGATCTTATTCTCGTCATGACCGTAAATCCGGGTTTTGGCGGGCAGAAATTCATCGAAGCGCAATGCGAAAAAATCGCGCGCATTCGCGCCATGATCGGCGAGAGGCCCATCGATCTGGAAGTGGACGGCGGCGTGAACCCGCAAACCGCGCATCTGGTGGCGGGCGCCGGCGCCAATGTTCTGGTGGCCGGTTCCGCCGTGTTCGGCAATGGCGATTACGCCGCCAGCATCGCCGCCCTTCGCGACAAGGCAGTGGCGGCCCGTTAGTGTCAGGCCGGCACACATGAACTGGCCGCAAGCCATCCTGTTCGATCTCGACGGCACGCTGATTGACAGTGCGCCGGATATCGCATCGGCGCTGAATGCGCTGTTGGGAGAGCTGAAGCTCGCCGAATTCCCGCCCGAAGACGTGACCGAAATGATTGGCGGCGGTATGCAACTGCTGATCGAAAGGGCGCTCAAGGCGCGCGGCCAGCCGGCGGACAAAGACCGCATCGCCACGCTCACGGCGCGCTTTGTGGAAATCTACACGCCGCGCGCAACCGATGAGACGCGGCTGTATCCCGGGGTGAGGGATGTGCTCGAGAGTTATCGGAATGACGGCGTCGCTCTGGGCGTTTGCACCAACAAGCCCGAAGGCGTGACCCGCGTGATTATCGAGTCACTTGGCGTTGCGGATCTGTTTGGCGCGGTGATCGGCGGCGATACGCTGCGCGTCAAGAAACCCGATCCGGCACCGCTATTGGCGGCGCTGGAGAGTTTGGCGTGCGACGCGCAATGCGCGTTGATGGTGGGCGACAGCGTGGTGGATGCACGCGCCGCGCGCGCCGCGGCGCTCCCTGTCTTACTGGTGAGCTATGGCTATACGCGCACGCCGGTCCGTGAGATGGACACTGATGGAATCGTCGATTCCTTCGCCCAATTGCCGGAGGCGGTCAGGGGGTTGAGTAATATTCTAGCGCGATTGTGATCGTGGCGTTTATTGATTGGCATGCCCGCCGGGGCCATTCTCAAGCCTAGCCGCAATACAGGAATATTTTATCTCACATGGACGTCACTTATATCGGCGCAATGCTGGCCGGGCTGATCAGCTTCCTTTCTCCGTGCGTGCTGCCGCTGGTGCCGCCCTATCTGTGCTTTCTCGGCGGCACCACATTCGAGCAGCTCAGCGGCGAGGGGGACGTGGCGCAAGGGGTGAATTTACGCGTGGTGCTCGCCGCTTTTGCATTTGTGCTGGGATTTACGACCGTGTTTATCGCGCTCGGCGCGACCGCGACCTTGATCGGCCAGCTGGTGGCGGAGAATCTGGAACTGCTCGCAAAAATCGCCGGCCTCGCCATCATTGCCGTTGGCCTGCATTTCCTCGGCATCTTCAAAATCCCGCTGCTCAATCTCGAGTTTCGCAGCTCATCGACAGCGGCGCCCGTCGGGTTGATCGGCGCCTATCTGGTCGGTATCGCCTTCGCCTTTGGCTGGACGCCGTGCATCGGCCCCGTGCTGGGCGTGATTCTGGCGGTGGCCGCGGCAGAAGATACCGTCGGGCAAGGCATCCGCCTGCTCGGCGTCTATTCGCTCGGTCTCGGCATCCCGTTTATCCTGGCGGCCCTCGCCTTCCGCCCCTTCATGGGCGTTTTGCGGCGCTTCCGGCATCATCTCGGACCGG
>JADFHH010000217.1 GCA_022567275.1 Pseudomonadota bacterium
TCAGGATGAACTGATCGTGCTCTGATTCCCGTAAGTTCCGCGCGAACGGGATTCGCATGATTTTTATCGCTCTCCCCCTGCCGCCAAAAATATTTTTTTAATTTTTTTTACAGCTGTTGCAGAATGGTGACAGATCGGGTTCAGGCCTGCTGTGGCGAGGTGAAATCCGCTGCGTCTGGCGGCCATTTTCCAATCTAAATCCGCGCCGATTCAAGGCGTTAGGAAAGCCCTTATCCGCGCCCGTTCCAGTGGATTCGAGGGTAAAAATTGTCCCCGCACCGGCACGGCATTGCTGGTGTAAAACATGGTGGCAGTGCACCTGATTTTGCGATTCAAGCTTGAATCTCAGAAGCTTGGGAATGACGGGTTAGACTCATTCCTCCACCGCGATGCCGCAGTGAAAAAACGCCCTAATATCACCGGTTTTATGCGTGCTAGCTCTTGCATTTATCGTTTGGACTGTGCTATCAATTATCTCCCGAGCGGGGGGTGATACCCTTAAAATACAGTAAATTGCAGTAAAATGCAGTATTCTCTTGGCCATTTCCAAGCAACGTTTTGGTATTGTCTCGCGCAAAATATATCTCAGTCCAAGGGCTGTGGCTGTGCTTTGTGAGTTCTGTGACAAACTAAAGTTGAGCTGAATCGGCGTGGATTTCAGTCAGGCGTGTTCTTTACAGGGCTGAGATTTGTGAGCTTGGCAAGAGGGGCTCATCGTGGCTGAAAAGGAGCAGTTGGCCGGCGTCGATGACGTCGCGGTAAAGCTGACATGGGAGAGCTTAAAGAAAGATCCGGATTCACTTCTGATCGATGTTCGCACGCAGGCTGAATGGGCCTTTGTCGGAGTTCCGGATCTTTCATCTCTGGGCAAGACGCTGGTCTGTGTGGAGTGGCAGCATTTTCCCGGGGGTCAACTCAACCCATCCTTTGCAAGCCAGTTGGAATCCGAGCTGGCCGCGGTGGCGGCTGGCAACGATACGGAGCTTTTCTTCATCTGCCGTTCGGGGGGCCGGAGCCTCCATTCCGCGCAGGCGATGACGGCGGCGGGATATCGTGCGTGTCACAATGTCGCCGGCGGGTTTGAAGGCCCGTTCGACAGTGAAGCACACCGGGGTCTTGTCGCGGGCTGGAAAGCTGCCGGGCTTCCATGGGTTCAACGTTAGGGGGTGCTTTAGAGAGAATGAGTGGCGGACGCATTTTTCGTCCGGGGGAACTGGGGGCAGACTGGCGTCCGTTGTACGGGCGCCATGCGGGTAACGCCGGCGCTTGGCTGGACCGGCGGGGCATAGAAGATATCAACGCGCGGGGCACATGGGTGGACAAGAACGATAATCAACACGATCCGAAAAGCCTGAAGAAGAAATGGGCACGCACGCGTAGCCGTCTTCGCGCCGAGCTTGGTGAAGATATCTTCATGAGCTGGTTCGAACGGGTTGAGATCGAGGGCATCATCGGCTCCACTGCGCATCTCTCTGTGCCAACCCCGTTCTTGAGGAAGTGGCTGAAATCCCACTATAATGATCGGCTCTTGAGATGCTGCGGCGCGGAGTTCAAGGGCGTGCAGCAGGTCGAGTTTCGCGTGCGCCAGCCGCACGATTCAGCCGCTATCGCGGCGCAAAAGGAATCTGGCGAACGGGCAACAGCGTCCGCCGGGCCCGCGCTCTCCACATCGGCTGGGCCTCTGGTGGGCGTGGCCACCGGAATTGACGGCATTGAAGGCTCTCCGCTCGACCGGCGGCTCACCTTCGAGGCCTTTGTCGTGGGCGCCTCAAACCGTCTGGTGCATGCGGTAGCCAGAGAAGTGGCCGACTCGGTGGGCCGGCAGAGGCAAACGCGCTACAATCCGCTGTTTATTCACGGCTCGGTCGGTCATGGCAAAACCCATCTTCTCAATGCCATTGCCTGGCAGGCACGGACACGCCAGCCCCGGGCGCGGGTGGTTTATCTCACCGCCGAATGGTTCATGACGCGGTTCGTGCAAGCGCTCAAGTCGCGCGCGGCCTTGGCTTTCAAGGAGAATTTGCGCGGTATCGATATCCTTTTGATCGATGATATGGAGTTTTTGCAGGGTCCGGTGATTCAGCAGGAATTCTGCCATGCTCTCAATTCCCTGATTGACAGCGGCCGTCAGATTGTCGTCGCCGCGGACCGGGCGCCATCGAAGCTGGAACGGCTCGATGCGCGGATGCGTTCGCGTCTCGCCGGGGGTCTGGTGGCGGAAGTCGCGCCAATGGACCTCGAGTTGCGGCAGAAGATTCTGGAGAAATGCGTGGCCGGGAGAAATGGCGAAGACAGTAGTTTTAGCGTTCCTGATCCGGTCATCAGGTTCCTGGCCAGCCGGCTGAGCGAGGGGGGCCGGGAACTTGAAGGCGCAATCATCCGGCTGCGCGCGTCGGCGCACCATACCGATGAGCCGGTCACCCTCGAGCGGGCGGAGTTCATTGTCCGCGATTTGATGAGTTCCAGCGAGCCCAAGCGCATCAAGATCGACGATATCCTGCGTATGATCACCAAGCATTTCGGCGTCAGCCGGTCCGATATACTTTCAAGCCGGCGGAACCGCTCCATCGTGCGGCCGCGTCAGGTGGGCATGTATCTGGCAAAAAATCTGACATCAAGGTCCTTGCCGGAAATTGGCCGGCGATTCGGCAATCGTGACCATACGACCGTCTTGCATGCGATACGCAAGATCGAACAATTGATGGCGGAAGCGATGTCATTCAAGGAAGAGGTCGAATTGCTGAAACGCCTCTTGCGGGACTGATCATAGGGCATACCCGAGTGGCGCGCATACCGCGCGGGGCTTGCCAAAGCCGGCTGGCCGCGTCACCTTTGTCCTCAAGGGATTGATTCTCTCTCTCTGGACTCGACACTTCGCCTTATGCAAGTACTTTCCGGCGCGTGCCGGAGACGGCGATGGTACAGCGAGGGAGCGATGCGCGGGTAACTGAGAAAGTTTGTCCATGCGGTTGATCATTGAGAGAAGCGCCTTGCTGAAGGCACTCACCCACGTGGCCAGCGTGGTCGAGCGCCGCAACACGATTCCCATTCTTTCGAATGTGCTCATCTCGGCCAAGGGCAAAACCGTGTCATTGACCGCCACCGATCTGGATATCGAAGTGGTGGAAACGGCGCCGGCCGAGGTTTCTCAGGATGGCGGTACGACGGTGTCGGCTCATATGCTCCATGACATCGTCCGCAAGCTGAGCGAGGGCGCTCAGGTCGAGTTGTCGCTTGGCCCCGATGAAGACCGTATGGCGCTGATATCCGGACCGGCGAAATTCGCCATTCAGGCGCTCCCCGTCGATGACTTTCCGGATTTGAGCGCCGGTGAGATGAGCCACGCCTTCACGATGCCGGCGGCGGATATGAAGCGGCTTCTCGACAAGACGCGTTTTGCCATTTCCACCGAGGAGACGCGCTATTATCTCAATGGCATTTATCTGCACGCCGCCGAGAACAACGGCAAGCAGATGCTGCGCTCCGTCGCCACCGACGGCCATCGCCTGGCGCAAATGGATATTGAGCTGCCGAAGGGTGCCGACGGTATGCCCGGCATCATCGTGCCGCGCAAAACCGTATCGGAGTTGCACAAGCTGCTGGAGGACAGCGACGCGAAGTTGAAGGTCGAGCTTTCCACTTCTAAAATCAGATTCAGCCTGGGCGACGTCGTGCTCACGTCCCAGCTCATCGACGGCACCTTCCCCGACTATGGCCGCGTCATCCCTGAAGGCAACGACAAGGCCCTGAACGTCTCCAACGAGGAATTCGCCAGAGCGGTGGACCGGGTATCCACCCTCTCGAGCGACAAGGGACGCGCCGTCAAGCTCAAGGCGGCTAATGGCAAGCTGGTCCTGTCGGTCAACAATCCCGAAAGCGGCAGCGCCACGGAGGAGCTGAGCGCGGACTATACGAGCGAAGATATCGAGATTGGCTTCAACGCCCGCTATCTGCTTGATATCTCGGCGCAGCTTGAGAGCAAGACCGTAAAATTCCTGCTCTCCGATCCGGGCTCTCCAATCATGGTGCATGACGATGGCGCGACCGACGCGCTCTATGTGCTCATGCCCATGCGCGTCTAGAGCAGGATTTGAACCTCTGGCCAGTCCCGCGAAAGCGCCATGCCTTTGGCTTGAACCGCGGTCATCCCCCACGTCGACTCGCGGACCTGCTGGGCGATTCGCTTGGCGATCTGCTTTCGAGAGCGAATAGGTAGGATTGGAGGCAGTTGAGTTGGGTGTTCCGCTTGGGCTCTTGGAAGGCGGCATCGTCGTGAATCGGGTCCTTGTCGAGGATCAGGTCGAGGAAGGCTTGGCCTTGTTTGCCGAAGGAAGGGAGGAGGGGGTTTCCTATATCGAACGACATCTCTTCGAGATCGAGATCCAGTTGCGGGGTTTCGATTGCGATGCGTTGCGATGTCCGCGCGATTTGCTTGCTCGATTTCAAATCGGCCCAGTAAAGGTCGGATGGTTGAAGCAGGAATATGTGCACTGGGCGAAATCGAGCGACGACGTCCAGGATATCCAGGTGCAAGGGAGGTAGCGAGGA
>JADFHH010000218.1 GCA_022567275.1 Pseudomonadota bacterium
CTTGACCGCGCCCGAACCGAACTCCGGATCCACAAAGGTATCGGCCACCACGACGATCTCCCGATCGCAGAGGGGCAGCTTGAGAGTCTTGCCGATGAGGTCGCCGTAGCGTTCGTCGTCTGGATGAACGGCCACCCCGGTATCGCCCAGCATAGTCTCGGGGCGCGTGGTTGCCACCACCACATAACGCCCCTCCTCGCCTTTTATGGGATATTTGAAATGCCACAGATGGCCATTGGTTTCGATTTGCTGGACTTCGAGATCGGAAATGGCGGTCAGCAGTTTCGGGTCCCAATTGACCAGCCGCTTGTCCTTGTAAATCAGCCCTTCGCGGTAGAGCGCGACAAACACTTTTAGCACCGCCTTGCTCAGGCCCTCATCCATGGTGAAGCGCTCCCGGCTCCAGTCGCATGACGCGCCCAGCCGCTTGAGCTGATTCAAGATCGTTCCGCCGGACTGTTCCTTCCAGGCCCAGACACGTTCCACGAATTTTTCCCGGCCCATGGTACGCCGGTCCGGTTCCTGGTTTTCCATCAGCTGGCGCTCGACAACCATTTGCGTGGCGATGCCGGCATGATCCATTCCCGGCTGCCACAGCACGTCCCGCCCCCGCATCCGCTCGAAACGAACAAGAATGTCCTGGAGCGTGTTGTTGAGGGCATGGCCCATATGCAGGGAGCCGGTGACATTGGGCGGCGGGATGACGATGCAATAGGGCTTTGCGCCGGCCTCCACACGCTCGCGCCGGCCGCAGGAAAACGCGCCCTCGTCTTCCCAGGCGGCATAGATTCGCCGTTCCATTTCGGCGGGCTGATAGGTTTTGTCGAGCATGTTCTTGAGAGCGGTGATTTTTACTGTGGTTTAGAACGTGCCGCTGTGCGCAAACAAAGAACCGGGGCACAGTGGCCCCGGCTGCTATATCATGTCTGGAGAATGATCTGTTAGCTGCCGCCACCCTTGAGATTGGCAGCCGCAACTTCCTGCTGGACAATACGCTCCAGGTTCTCATCCAGCCATTGGCTCAGCATGGGCCGAAGCATGTCCTTGACGCTTTCTTCAAACGCACTGCCTTCGCCGCCAGCCGGGGCTGGCGCCGCGGCTTCGGCCGGCGCCACTTCTTCTACCGGCGCTGCGTCCTGTACCGGTTCAGCCAATTCGTCTGTCGCTTCAGCCGGAGTTTCCACAGATTCGATTTCCGGCTCCGCGGCGGCCTTGGCCACTATGTCACCGGTATCCATTTCTGCATCCACATCAGCCGGCGCGGCGGCTTCAGGGGCCGCTTCGGGGGCCGGTACTACCACCAGCTCATCCACCGGCGCTGCCTCGACTTCCGGCGTAATATCAACCGTATCAAGGCTCGCGCCGCCGGGCGCTTCGGGGGCCGGGTCAGCCGCGGATGCGTCCGCGGTTTCATCCATAGACGCGTCTGGCGCAGCCGCCGCCGGCTGCTCGATAGCCGCAAGAACATCGGTGATCGAGGTCGCCTCGGTTGAATCGGCTTCAGGCTGGGCCGCATCGTCCTGTTCAAGCACCGCGATCAGCTCGTCCGCCGGGCTTGCCACGGCAGGTTGCGGCTCGGATGGCTTCTCACCGGCAGTTGGCTCGATGCCCGCTTGCGCCAGCACCGCGGAAATATCGGCATCGCCCGCCGCCTGCTCCGTTGCGGCGTCTGCATCCTGTGACGGGAGCGCATCGCCGAGCGCAGCCTGAAGCGCGTCTTCTTGAGGAGATTCATCCTGCGTCTGTCCGGCAACGACGTTGGTCAGATCCAGAACATCATCCGCGGCTTCCGTCTCGGCCTGTGTAGCATTGAGCGCATTCGCCAGATCGTCGGCAAGCCCGTCTTGTTCCGGTTCCGGCGCCGCCGTCTCGGAAGCTGCAGCTTCGGGTTGCGGGGCCTCCCCGGGCTCGTCATCGGAGATGATTTTTCTGATAGACGTCAGTATCTCGTCCATTGTCGGCTCGGAAGCCTGTTCTGAACTACTCATGTCGGTATTCCTTTGCCGCTAAACCAGCCACTATATCCTATGATGCCCGTCATCGTGATACATTAACACATCGGTCAACTGCAAGTCTCGTTCTTCGGCAATCACTCCTCAGCACCATTATGGTTAACGCGCAAACAGTCCGCGGCTGTCCGGATAGGTTCCGAAAAGCTTGTGTTTCACCCTGTTATAGTGCGCGGTGGCGTCATATTTTTCAACCGGAAGCTGTAGGAATACCGCACTCAGCCGGCCAATTGCCGTGAGCAGGCTGTACGACGCCACGACCTTGTCGCGTTTACTGCTGACCAGCGTAACCTGCGCATCGAGGAATTCCTGCTCGGCGTCCAGAACATCGAGGATGGTGCGCTGGCCGACCTGTTCTTCTTCCTTGACGCCATCGAGCGCGATCTTGTTGGCGCGGACCTGTGTCTGATCCGATTCGATTCGCGCGCGCGCCGCCATCAGCCGGCCCCATGCGGCAATCACATCCGCATTCTCCTTGGCGCGCGCCGCGTCGATCTCACGCTGGCGCTGCGCGTTGATCTCTCTTGCCTGACGCGCGCGAGAGGACGGTGCGCCCCGCGAATAAAACGGGATTGTTATGCGCCCCTTGAACGTCTTCGTGGTCTGGCTCTTAAGGCTGAGCGAAGGTTCGAGCGCACCCGTATAGGTCCCCTCGACGCTCACTTCAGGCAACATTTCGCCAATGATTTGCTTGATGACGTAGCGCGAGGCTTCCTCGGCAAAAATAGCAGCGAGAAGTTCCGGATTTTCAGCTTCCGCGGTACTCAATGCGCCGGACAGCAACTGTGGCAGCAGCGCATCAATGGGTTTGGGTTCGACGGGATGGTTTGGCGCATGGCCAATGATACGCTGATATGACGCACGGCTGGTTTTGAAATTGGATTGTGCGAGAGAGAGTTGCGAAACGGCGCCGCTGCGCCGCGCCTCGGCCTGCGCCACGTCGGTCTTGGTCACTTCACCAACCTCGAAACGGTCCTCGGCGGCCTTTAGCTGTTCACTCAGAACCCGGATATTGCCCTCACGCAAACGGACAATGGCCTGGTCGCGCACCACATCCATATATGCCGTCGCCGCATCGAGCAGCGTCGTCTGCTCTACCGCGCGCAAACTCTCCCGGCCCGACTTGATTTCCGCATCGGCCTGACGAATTGCGTTGAGCGTCCTCAGGCCGCGGAACAGAGTCTGGCTGATGGTCAGCGAAAAGCTTTCCGGGTGATGGGTCCCGCCTAACGTGGTTATGGCTGATGTTCCCTTGGCCTTGGAATTGATATTGCGATACGCGGATTCCAGGCTGCCTGAAATGGTTGGCCGGTAGTTTGAGCGCGCCTGCGAGGCTTCCTCATCGGTGGCCCTGAGCGCGGCGCGCTCCGCATTCAGCGTGGGATTGGTCATATAGGCCGCGGCCAGCGCTTGCGTCAGCGTTTCAGCATGCGCCGGTGCAGCCGCAATCGCGAAAATCGCGCAGACGGTGAACGTGGCCGCTAATAAACGCAACACCGCTCGCTCCGCACTACGCGCAGCCACTATAAAAACACGCAAAGACATTCCCAAGCCCGCACTCTGCTATTGTCATTATCGGGGGTGAGAATAGTACGCCGGAGCCTTGGGATAAAGACAAAATCTCCGATACCGGGGACAAAGGCCCTAAAAGACGAACTGTTTTTTTCGCTCGAAACCCGGCAAGGGCGGGCCGCCCGCGTCAAAAGCCGGACGCTGGCTCACCCGTCCCGCTTCATTGCGGTAAACAAACGCCTGGCCCAGGCCGTGCGCGGCAATGATCGCCACCAGAGAACCGCCATCCTTCAACTGGCTGAGCAGGCCCTCGGGCACATCGGCGACGCTGCCATTGAGCAGGATCACATCGAAGGGGCCCTCGCTGGCATAACCATCGCGCAATGGCCCGGTGACAATAGCTGCATTGTCCGCTTCCAGTTCCATCAGCGTCTGGCTGGCCTGTTCCGCGAGACCCTGGTCGCATTCCAGCCCCACGACTGACTCCGCCAGGCGGGAGAGAATCGCCGTCGAGTACCCCGTGGCGCAGCCCACATCGAGAACCAGATCGCCCGATTCAACTTCCGCAAGCTGGATCAAACGCGCCAGTGGCATGGGCGGCAACAAGCGGCGTTCCGGTATTCCGTGGCGTGCGGGCGCGAGCACGATATCCTGTTCCATATAGGCAAGCGCGCGCAGGGATGCCGGTACGAACATTTCCCTGGGAATATCCATCAGCGCGCGCAATAACCGCGCATCGGTCACCTGATTGGGCCGAATCTGGGATTCGACCATATTGTGCCGTGCGGCGGTATAATCGTTCATTGCCGGTCTCTCTCGCGCATGCCCTTGAGTTGAATTATTGTGATAGTTTGTCAAGGCTCACAATATTGTGATGCCAAGGCGCCTTTGATATAAGCGGCGCGTCGAGGCCACGTGGCGGAGTGGTTACGCAGCGGACTGCAAATCCGTTTACCCCGGTTCGATTCCGGGCGTGGCCTCCATAACTATCTTGAGTCAACGTGCATCGGATTGCGAAAATCGTGCA
>JADFHH010000219.1 GCA_022567275.1 Pseudomonadota bacterium
CCGCATCCAGCAGCGGGAAAGGCCTCGGAGGAGGAGGTGGTGGGGGCTCACAGCCAAGCACGCGGATTGAATACCGCTACTTCGCCAAGATTGCCTATGCCGTGTGCGAAGGCGCGATTACGCGCAGTGGCCGAATCTGGGCCGATGGCAAGGAACTCAATCAGTCGGACTTTACCATACGAAGCTACCGGGGAAGTGAGGACCAGCAGCCTGACAGCCTTATAGAGGCCAAAGAAGGAGCCGGGAATGCGCCCGCCTATCGCGGGACAGCTTATGTGGTTTTTGAGCGCATGCCGCTCGCCCGGTTCGGCAACCGGTTGCCGCAGTTGAATTTTGAGGTGTTCCGCACCGTCGACAGTTTCGAGGAGACGGTGAAGGGCATAACGATCATCCCGGCCTCGGGTGAATTTGTCTACGAAAGCCAGGAAATTGTCCGCGATGCCGGCGGCGGCGCCACCATCACCGAGAATGTTCACTCCGCCCAGGGCGGGACCGACTGGAAGGTCGCCCTCACGCAACTTCAGGACTCTTTTCCCAATGTAGCCACCGCGTCGCTCTTCGTCAGCTGGTTCGGCGACGATTTGCGCGCCGGCCAGTGCCAGTTGCGCCCCGGCGTGGAAATCCTGAACAAGGTCACATTGCCCAAAACCTGGGGCGTTGGCGGTACGAACCGCGCCAATGCGCATCTGATTTCAACCCATGACGGGCGTCCGGCGTTCGGCGGCACGCCGTCGGACGGTTCCGTCGTGTCGGCCATTCAGGACCTCAGCGCACGCGGCTTGTCGGTCACTTTCACGCCCTTTGTGATGATGGATGTGCCGCAGGGCAATACGTTGAACGATCCCTATACGGGTGCTCCAAACCAGCCGGTCTATCCCTGGCGCGGCCGTATCACGGTTGATCCCGCACCCGGCCAGGCGGGGACACCAGACAAAACGGCTGCCGCCGCGACCCAGGTCTCGAACCTGGTCGGTACGGCACAGCCGGGCGACTTCTCGGTCAACGGGCAGAGTGTGAGCTATTCGGGCCCCGCCGAGTGGAGTTTTCGCCGCATGGTGCTGCATTACGCGCATCTGTGTCAGGCGGCGGGCGGGGTCGATGCCTTTGTCATCGGTTCGGAACTTCGCGGTCTCACACAGGTGCGGGACGGGGCCGCGACTTATCCATTTGTAGACGCGCTTGTTGCGCTCGCGAGCGATGTCAAATCCATACTTGGCTCCGGCACCAAGGTCACCTACGCGGCCGACTGGTCGGAATATTTCGGCCACCAGCCGGCGGACGGCTCGGGCGACGTCTACTTCAATCTGGATCCGTTATGGTCTTCCGCCGATATCGACGCCATCGCGATTGACGTCTACTGGCCGCTGTCCGACTGGCGCGATGGGTCAGCCCATGCAGACAAGATTGCCGGTGCGCCCTCGATTTATGATTTCAACTATCTCAAGGGCAACATTTTCGGTGGCGAGGGGTATGACTGGTACTATGCCAGCGCTGCCGATCGCGACGCGCAAATCCGTACGCCTATCACCGACGGCGCTTATGGCAAGCCCTGGGTCTTTCGCTTCAAGGACATTCGCTCCTGGTGGCAGAACCAGCATTTCAACCGGCCGGGCGGCGTTGAAGCGGGCACGCCGACGGCCTGGGCGCCGGAATCCAAGCCTTTATGGTTCACCGAATTTGGCTGTCCTGCCATCGACAAAGGCTCGAACCAGCCAAATGTGTTCTTCGATCCAAAAAGTTCGGAATCGCAAAGGCCCTATTTCTCCAGGGTAACGCGTGACGATCTCATTCAGCGGCGTTACATCCAGTCATTCTATGACTTCTTCGACCCCTCTCACCAGGACTATGCGGCCGGTTCGAATCCGGCCTCGTCCGTCTATAGCGGCGAGATGGTCGATATCGCCCGCCTCTACGTCTATACGTGGGATGCGCGGCCCTATCCGGCATTTCCCCTGGCGCTCGATGTCTGGGCGGATGGCGGCAATTGGGAGTTCGGGCACTGGCTGACGGGCCGGGCCGCGAGCGGGCCGGTTCCCGCAGTTGTTTCGCAAATACTGAACGACTTTGGCTTTTCACGATTTTCGGCGGCCCAGCTCACCGGACATCTCGACGGCTATGTAATCGACCGCATCATGTCGGCCCGCGAGGCGCTGCAAAGTCTTGAACTGTCCTTCTTTTTCGACAGCTATGAGTCAGGCGGCCTGATTCAGTTCAAGCATCGCGGCGCCGGCGGAACGGTTGCGGGGCTTACCGCTGACGATCTGGTGGACCGCGGGACAAAGCGCGAATTGTACCAGGTGACGCGGGGTCAGGAAACCGAGCTGCCGCTATCTGCGAAGCTCACCTATATCGACGGCAATACGCAATACCGGCAGGCGGCCGTGGAAGCGCGCCGTCTCGCGGTGCGCAGCGAACGGATTTCAACCGCCAATGTGCCGATTGTCATGGCCCAGGCCCAGGCGCAAGCAATGGCAGAATCCTGGCTGCAAGAAGCATGGACGGCGCGCCAGCGCGCAAGCTTTGTCTTGCCGCCGAGCCGCATGGCGCTGGAACCTACCGATCTGGTTACGCTTCAGGTTGAAAACCAAACACTGCCGCTGCGAATTATCGAGATGCGCGAGGGCGCTGACAAGGAACTTGAAGCCCGTTCCATCGAGCCGGAAGTCTTTACCCCGCTGCGCACCCCGCTGCGTAACGCGCCGCAAGCGACACCAGCGGTATTCGGCCAGGCATTGGCGGCTTTCCTCGATTTGCCGCTGCTACGTGGCGATGAAGTCCCTCATACGGGCTATGTGGCGGCTTATCAGTCGCCCTGGCCGGGGGCTGTTGCCTTCTATCGTTCACCGGAGGATTCCGGTTTCATCGTCAAAGCCCTGGCAACGGGCCTGGCTACGCTCGGCGTAACGGAACAAGACTTCTCGACAGGTCCCACCAGCAGGTTTGACCGCGCCAACATCTGCCGTGTCCGCCTCGATAATGGCGAGCTTCAGTCGGTGACGGAACTGGCGCTTCTGGGCGGGGCCAACACTGCCGCTATCGAGAATGCCGATGGCGACTGGGAAGTGTTTCAGTTCCGCGATGCGGCACTGGTCGGACCATCTATCTATGAGCTGTCAAATCTGTTGCGCGGGCAGGCGGGCACTGAGAAGGCTATGGCCGATCCTGTTGCTGCCGGGGCACGCTTCGTCCTGCTCGATTCCGCGGTAACGCAAGTCGACATGACGGCTGATGAAATCAGACTCGATTTCAACTGGAAGTACGGGCCAATCAGCAGGGATATCGGACACCCGTCCTATCAGAACAAGGTGCACGGCTTTTCCGGTCTTGGATTACGGCCCCTGAGCCCGGTTCATGTCCGGGGAGCGCGCGCCGGCAACGATGTCCAGATATCCTGGGTTCGCCGAACGCGGATCGGTGGCGACAGTTGGGATACATCCGAAGTTCCGCTGGGTGAGGATGTCGAGAGCTACCAGGTCGAGATTCTCGATGGCGCGCAAGTGAAACGCACGCTCACCAGTACAGGACCAAGCGTGTCTTACAGCGAAGCCGAGCAGATCGCTGACTGGGGCGCGCCTCAGTTTACCTACAACATCAATGTCTACCAATTGAGCGCCTCTTACGGGCGCGGCCAACGCAGGGAAGCGCAAATCAATGTCTAATTCGGCCAATCTGGGGCTGCCATTCATCGAGGCGGCCCAGGCGCAAAAACATGTGACCCACAATGAGGCCTTAAAGGCCCTTGATACCGTCGTACAGCTTGCCGTGCTCGATCGGGATTTTACCGCTGCGCCCGGATCGCCGGCAAATGGCGATCGCTACATCGTTGCTGCGGGTGCGACTGGAAGCTGGTCTGGCAAGGACGGCGAGATTGCCGCTTTCCAGGACGGCGCATGGGTGTTTTACGCACCGCGTGAAGGCTGGCTGGCATGGGTGGCGGACGAAGACAAGCTGGTTGCGTGGGGTGGTTCCACATGGGGCGAAGTGTCAGGAGGTGGAGGAAGCGTCAACCCCACTCCTCTCGTCGGCGTCAATGCCACAGCCGATACAACCAACCGGCTCTCGGTCTCCTCTCCCGCCTCGCTATTCAATCATGAAGGCGCCGGACATCAACTCAAGATAAACAAGAATCTTGCTGCCGACACGGCCAGCATGCTGTTCCAAACCGGATTCTCCGGTAGAGCCGAGATGGGACTGACAGGCGACGACGACTATCATTTCAAAGTGAGTTCCGACGGTTCCATCTGGAACGAGGCCATCATAATCAATCGGACCACGGGCGCAGTCACGTTTCCCAATACTACCGGCGGCGGCGGCGGCGAGGCCAACACCGCCTCCAACATCGGCACGGGCGGCGTCGGCCTGTTCGAAGGCAAGGTCGGCGTCGATCTCAGGTTCAAGAAGCTGAACGCCGGCGACGGCACGATCTCGGTTACCGACGACGTGGCCAATAACGAGGTCGATCTGAAGGTCGCGGCAAGCTCGATCGGCGCTACGCAACTGGCCGACAACGCCTATGTTGCCGCCGACAAGGCCAAG
>JADFHH010000220.1 GCA_022567275.1 Pseudomonadota bacterium
ATCGCGGGTGCTGGCAAGAATGTGCAGCAGCGTGCCATCGCCACAGCCGACATCGAGCACGCGGGACCCTCGTTCGACCATCTGCGACAGCAGCAGAAGATCGACGCGGGGTGCCTGCGATATGGGGCTCTGCTTGTTCATATGTCCAGCCCGCGCGTTCTGGCGGCGGCCGACAGAAAGCCCGAGACCGTGGCGAACAATTCCGGCTCGTGCAGCAGAAAGGAGTCGTGGCCGTTGTCGGTTTCAATCTCGACGAAGCTGACATCGGCGGCGACCGCATTGAGCGCCTGTACGACGGCGCGGATCTCTTCGGTCGGAAACAGCCAGTCGCTGGTGAAGGACACACAGCAGAACCGCGTACTGGTCCCGGCGAAGGCTTGCGCCAGATCGCCGTCGTGATCGGCGGCGAGATCGAAATAATCCATGGCGCGGGTCATATAGAGATAGCTGTTGGCGTCGAACCGGTCGACGAAGCTGGCGCCTTGATGGCGCAAATAGCTCTCCACCTGGAAATCGGCGTCGAAGCCGAAGCTTACTCGCGCGCGGTCCTGAAGGGAGCGCCCGAATTTGCGGTGCAGCGCTTCGTCGGACAGATAGGTGATATGCGCCGCCATGCGCGCCACCGCCAGGCCCTTGCGCGGCTGCTTGTCACGTTCAAGGTAGCGCCCGCCGCACCATTGCGGATCGGCCATCACCGCCTGCCGGCCAACCTCGTGAAAGGCGATATTCTGCGAGGAATGGCGCGCCCCCGCGGCGATGGGAATGGCGGAAAAGACGCGGTCCTTGAATGAGGCGGCCCATTCGAGCACCTGCATGCCGCCCATGGAGCCGCCGGTGACGCAAAACACATCCGCAATCCCTAAATGATCGAGCAGCCGCGCCTGCGCCCGCACCATGTCGGGTATGGTGATGACGGGAAAATCGAGCCCGTAGGGTTTCCCGGTTTCAGGATTTTCGGACATCGGCCCCGTCGAGCCCATACACCCCCCCACATGGTTGACGCAAATCACGAAGAAGCGGTTGGTATCGACCGGCTTGCCGGGCCCCACCATGGTCTCCCACCAGCCCGGCTTGCCGGTCAGGGGATGGGTGCTGGCCACATGCTGATCGCCGGTGAGCGCATGGCAGACGAGCACCACATTGGATTTTTCTTCATTCAGCGTCCCGTAGCTCTGGTAGGCGAGGGAAAAGGGCGCGAGCGCGCCGCCGCAATCGAGCTGCAGCGGTTCGCTTTCGGGGAAATGCACAATCTGGCTGCCGGACGGGCTGCCGGGAGCAGGTGATCGCGCGGGCCGCTTCGCGGCCTTGTCCGGCTTGATTTTCTGCTTGGCCTTGCTCATTTATCGCCTCGCGCAGCACATAAAAAATCCCGGCCGGGCGGTGCGCCAAGACCGGGTTTTTATTGCCGCGGCCTTTTAGCAATTTTTTTAAAGTGGCTGCAAGCCGGCCGGCCAAATCACCACTAGGCGTGAATACATACGCCTTTCTCTTCCGGGGTCAAGGGCTTGTGGGGAAGTGGGGTTAGCCCGAAAGAATCATGAAAAGTTACCGCCAAACCCCTATAATGCGTTATGATTCAATTGCTTAAGTTGGCAAAACGCGGAGGATTTGGCGGTGACGGATTGTACCCCTTTGAGCTTTGATTTTCCAGCCTGCCGCAAGCGGCGTGTGGAAGCTGATTTTTCCGGTGGCGACATCACCAGCAATGGCGGGGTCCTGCTGCTGCGGCAGGCGGACCGGCTGATCGGGTTGACGGCTTCGGTGGCGCGGCGGCTGACCGATGCCCGCCAGCGGGGCAAGGTCGCGCATGGTTTTGCCGCCATGCTGCGCCAGCGGGTGTTCGCGCTGGCGCTGGGCTACGAGGACGTCAACGACCATGCGGCGCTTCGCTTTGATCTCGCCTTGCAGACGGCGGTCGATCGCGACCGTGCCCTGGCCAGCCCGTCGACGCTGAGCCGGTTCGAGAACGCCGCCGGCCGGGCGTGGGCGTGGAGCGTCCACGAGGCCATGGTTGAGAACTTCATCGCCTCCTTCGAGGCACCGCCCGAGGAACTGGTCCTCGATTTCGACGCCACCGACGACGCCGTGCACGGGTGCCAAGAGGGCCGTTTCTTCCACGGCTATTACGATCACTACTGCTTTTTGCCGCTCTATGTGTTTTGTGGCGAGCGGCTGCTGGTCAGCTATCTGCGCCCGAGCAAGATCGACGGGGCCAGGCATGCCTGGGCGATCCTGGCGCTGCTGGTCAAAAGGCTGCGCCAAGCCTGGCCTGGAGTGCGTATCATCTTTCGCGGTGATAGCGGCTTTTGCCGCCACAAGATGCTCGACTGGTGCGAGCGCACCAATGTCGGCTATATCGTTGGTCTGGCCAAGAACGCGCGGCTGGGCGGTTTGGCCGGGCGTTGGATAGCGGCGGCGGAAAGCGGCTTTGCGGCCACCGGCGTCAAGCAGCGCCTGTTCGGCGAGTTCGCTTACGCCGCCGGGACCTGGAAGGTGAAGCGCCGGGTGATCGCGCGCATCGAACACGGCCCCAAGGGAGCCAACCCGCGCTACATCGTCACCAACCTGGAAGGCGATGGCCAGGACCTCTACGAAAGACTTTACTGCGCGCGCGGCGACATGGAGAACCGCATCAAGGAGCAGCAACTCGATCTGTTCGCGGATCGTACCAGCTGCCACAAATGGTGGCCCAACCAGTTCCGTCTGCTGCTCTCAAGCCTCGCCTACACGCTGCTTCAGACGATCCGCCGCATCGGCCTGAAAGGCTCCGGGATGGCCCGCGCCCAGTGCGGAACCATTCGCCTCAAACTGCTGAAAATCGGCGCGGTGATCGTGCGCAACAGCCGCCGGGTGCGCATCCACCTGTCCAGCGCCTGCCCGGACAAGGCCCTGTTCATGCTGGCCGCCGAAAGGCTCAAACCCGGATAGCCCCCAAAGCGCCCCACCAGCTGGCAACAAGAGAGGCCGCGTCACGCGGACATAGGCGCTCGCCTGCAATCACGCCCGTTGTCCCGAAAATCCAGAAAAAGGATACTGGAGGGCGCAAGCGCAGTTCAGCGACAGAGAAAAATACCGCCAACCATCATAACGACCGTGAATCGATCCAAATGACGGCTATCGCGCCCCTTCATGAAATATCCGGGTTAGAGAGTACACCAGTGCAGAACTCGACGCAGGAAGAATCTCACAACGAGCAGCTCAAGGATTCCTCGGAGGAGAAGAAGCACAACGAACAACCCGAGGACTCCTTGGAAGAGAAGAAACGCAGCGAAGAGCGCGCGTACAGGACAGCGCAGATAATGGTCGACGCATTGAACCGAGCCAGGGAGAAAGGGGAGTTTCCGGACGTGAACTAGCGCCAACCCAAGGTATCGCATTTATTCCTGAGATTCCACAATTAGGAAGAGTCGCTGCCGCGCCGAATCCAGTTCCTTCTGCGCCGCCGTATTCTGTTCGTGGTGCGGTTACTCCGTCCCCTGTGAAGAAACCAGAACGCCATTGATTTGGCTTGCGTTTCCACTGATATGACGCAACTGGATTTGCAAGAAATCATGGTTCTGGGGGTGGTTTTCTTGCGATTTGGGATTCCTTTTTCGGCCCATTTGTGATTCCCTGAACGCTCATGAATCGGGGGTTCAAATGCGACCGAAACAGACACCAAAAGCACGTCATGACGACAGGCTCTATTCCGGGCCCGTCTCGATCAGATCATCAATATGAAACACGAGCTTGCCGTCCTGGCGGACAAGATCGACTGGACTTGGCTCGACGGCGAGTTGGCGGATTGTTTTTCCGATCAGGGCCGTCCGGCGGAGCCGGTGCGCTTCATGATCGGCATGTTTCTTTTGAAGCACACCTACGCGCTGTCGGACGAGCAGGTGTGGGATCGCTGGGTGCAGGACCCTTATTTCCAGTACTTCACCGGCGAGGAGTTTTTTCAACACGAGCTTCCCCACGAGCGTTCCGGCATGAGCCATTGGCGCAAGCGCATCGGTGAGAAGCTGGGTATTCTTTTGCAAGAGACCCTGCGCATCGCCCACGACACCGGCGCCTTGAAGAAGAGCGACTTGGCCCGCGTCACCATCGACACCACGGTGCAGCCGAAGAACGTCGCCTTTCCGACCGACGCCAGGCTGCTGGAGACGGCGATCCGCCAGCTCGGCAAGCTGGCGAGGAAGCATGACGTGCCGCTGCGCCAGTCCTATGCGCGCATCGCCAGACGCGCGGCGATGATGGCCGGGCGCTACGCTCACGCCAAACAGTTCAAGCGCATGAACAAGCGGATCAAGTTCCTGCGCACCCGTCTGGGCCGGCTGATCCGCGACATCGCGCGCAAGACCGAAGGTGACGATAAACTGGAGGAGGTCTTCGCCGTGCCGCTTGGCCGGGCCTCGCAAATCCGCGGCCAGAAACAGCGCCAGCGCGGCTGGAAGCTGTATTCCTGGCACGCCCCCGAGACCGAGTGCATCGGCAAGGGCAAGGCGCACAAACCCTACGAATTCGGCGTCAAGGTGTCGCTCAC
>JADFHH010000221.1 GCA_022567275.1 Pseudomonadota bacterium
GATTATGGTCGAGATGTCATGGGCATGGGCGCCTTCCATCTCGAATGAAATGATAGAGCCTTTGCCATGTGCTGTACCGAATATGCGCAATGAATTTATTTCCCCAAGGCGCTGTGCGGCATAGGCGTGGACGCTATTCTCATGCGCCTTGATGCGCTCCAGCCCCACACTCATCACATATTCGAGCGCCGCGCCCAGCCCGATCGCCTGAACGATGGCCGGCGTGCCCGCTTCGAACCGGTGCGGCGTCGTGGCGTAGGTCACATTGTCCGTTGTCACCACGCCGATCATCTCGCCGCCGCCCTGATAGGGCGGCATGGCTTCGAGATGCTGCTTTTTCCCGTACAGCACGCCGATGCCGGTGGGACCATAGATCTTGTGACCGGTGAAGGCGTAAAAATCGCAATCGAGATCCTGCACGTCTACCGGCAGATGAACCGCGCCCTGCGCGCCGTCCACGAGAACGGGAATACCGCGATCATGGGCCAGCTTCACGACCTGCTTCACCGGAACCACCGTGCCCAGAACATTCGACATATGCGGTACGGCCACCATTTTGGTTTTTGGCGTCAGCAGTTTTTCGAATTCTTCAATGAGGAATTCGCCTTCATCGGAGACCGGCGCCCATTTGAGAACCGCGCCTGAGCGCTCACGGTGAAAATGCCACGGTACGATGTTGGAGTGGTGCTCCATGATGGTGAGCACGATCTCGTCGCCCTCGCCGATCACCTCACCGCCAAAACTCTGCGCCACCAGATTGATGGCTTCGGAAGCGTTGCGGGTGAAAATAATTTCATCGTCCGACGCCGCGTTGATGAATTTGCGCACGGTGGCGCGGGCCTTCTCGTAATTCTCCGTCGCCAGGTTGGAGAGATAATGCAGGCCGCGATGCACATTGGCATATTCCTGGGAATAGGCGTTGTGAATGGCGTCAAGCACGGCTTTGGGTTTTTGCGCCGAGGCGCCATTGTCGAGATAGACCAGCGGCTTGCCGTGCACCTCGCGAGAGAGAATCGGAAAATCGGCGCGGATGCGCTCTACGTCATATGTCGCGCTAATGGGGGTCAAGGTGTCCACAATATTCATTCGTCCTCGCTCGCCAGCCAGGTCTCCGCCATATTCATAAAGGCGGCGCGAATGTCTTCGTTGGCTATTTTTTCAAGCACCTCGCCGACAAAGGCGGTGATCAGCAGTGCGCGCGCCTGCGCCTCGGGAATGCCGCGCGAGCGCAGATAGAACATCAGATTCTCGTCCACCTGGCCCGATGTCGAGCCATGGCCGCACACCACATCGTCGGCGAAAATTTCCAGCTCCGGCTTGGAATAGAACTCCGCCCCTTCGGATAACAAAAGCCCGCGCGCCATCTGGTAGCCGTCGGATTTCTGCGCGCCGCGATGCACCTTGACCTTGCACTGGATAATGCCGCGCGCCGCGTCATCGAGTACGAGCTTGCTGAATTCACGGCTCTCGCAGCCCGGTACCGCATGATCGATAACGACAGTCGTGTCGTTATGCTGTTTGCCGCGCGCCATAACCGCGCTGCTGAGATGGGAGGACGTCCCCTCGCCCGCGAAGGCCACGGAAATCTGGTTGCGCGCGAGACTGGCGCCAATGGAAAACTGAAAGGCGTTGTAAGTCATATCCGCGCCAAGCCGCGTCATCCAGTTGGTCAGATGTACGCTTGAGAGATTCTCGTTCTGGAATTTGACATGCTGCACCCGCGAGCCATCGCCCGCGCGGAGGTCCGTCACACTATTGCGCTGTGCGGGTGTGCTGCCAAGAGAGACATAGCTCTCCAGCAGGGTCACCTCCGCCCCCGCGCCGATCACGATGATATTGCGCGTGGTGATACTCGCGGCATCCTTGGCGGCGAACAGATGAACAATGTGAACCGGCTTGCCGATTGACGCATCCTCCTCAATGCGCAACACAACGCCGCCCGTCATCAAGGCGGTGTTCAGCGCCAGCACCGTATCGCTTCGGGTTTGCTCAAGCGCGCTTTTCAGCCAGTCCTCGGGATCGCCAAGGGCATCTCCCAGGGAGTGAACTTTTGCCCGATCGGCAAGCCCGCTCACATCGGATAGCCCGGCCCGGAAGTGTCCGTCGACGACGACCAGCAAATGGCAGTCGATCCCGGCCATATCTTTGCCCAGCGCCTGGGCGATGTCATCTCCATTGAGCGCCTCGGCCAAAGCCGGGGCCGGCGGATAGGCGTCGCGCAACAATGTGCGCAAATCGGTATATTTCCACTCCTCGATCCGGCGGTGCGGCAGGCCCGTCGCCGCATAGGTTTTCCATGCGGCGTCACGCAGCCCTTCAACCCAGGCATTGCCCGCGCCCGGCAGGCCGGCCTTGCCTGCAATGAACTGATCGGCGAAGCCCTGCTCCGCCCTGGTCTTGAGTATTTCAGGAATCATTATCTTTGCCCGCTCCTCACGCCGCTGCTGCGCCGAACGCGGCGTAACCGGATTCCTCGAGCTCCAGCGCCAGTTCCTTGCCGCCCGAGCGCACAATTTTGCCATCGGACAGCACATGCACCCTGTCCGGCACGATATAGTTCAACAGCCGCTGATAGTGGGTGATGATCAGCATGGCGCGTTCAGGACCGCGCAGCGCGTTGACGCCTTCGGAGACGATTTTCACCGCATCGATGTCGAGGCCGGAATCGGTTTCATCCAGCACGCACAGGCTCGGTTCAAGCAACGCCATCTGCAGGATTTCCTGGCGCTTTTTCTCGCCGCCGGAAAAGCCGACATTGAGCGGCCGCTTCAGCTTGTCGTCCTTGATGTCCAACGCTTTGGTTTTTTCCCTGACCAGACGTATGAAGTCGGGGGTGGACAATTCGGCCTCGCCGCGCGCCTTGCGAATCGCATTGAGCGAAGTGCGCAGAAACGTCATGGTGGCGACGCCGGGAATTTCGATCGGATACTGGAAAGCGAGGAAGATGCCGGCGGCGGCCCGTTCATCGGGAGCCATTCCGGTTATGTCCTCGCCATTCCAGGTGATCGAACCGTCAGTTATTTCATAGTCGTCCTTGCCCGCCAGCACATAGGCGAGCGTCGACTTGCCCGAGCCGTTCGGCCCCATGAGGGCATGCACCTCGCCCTTGGGAACCCTCAGGTTTATCCCTTTGAGGATTTTCGTATCGTCATCGGCGATCTTCACATGCAGATTCTTGATTTCCAGCATTTCTGTTGTTTTTCTTTCCTTGACTCCGGCCATCACAGGCCAATTTCTAATTTTCGGTCGTCTCGATTTTCATCTTCCGCCACGTTCGCCAGGCCTCGAAAACCATGGCGGCGGCTGCCAAAGCGAAAATGATCCATCCCATCTGGATACTGAAAGTGGGGCTCTTGAGGTTGGTCACTTCGGCGATTGCAATACATGCAAAGAAAACGACCGCGCCGATCTGGACCCACATTCTGGCGCGCATACTCACCTGTTATCCAACGCTCCCCTCCAGAGAAATACCGATCAGCCGCTGGGTCTCGGCCATGAATTCCATCGGCAGCTTCTGCATCACTTCGCGCACGAAGCCGTTGACGATGAGCGCCACCGCCTCCTCCTCGTTCATGCCGCGCGTCTTGCAATAAAACAGCTGATCTTCGGATATTTTCGAGGTGGTCGCCTCATGCTCGAAGGTGGCGGATGAATTTTTCGCTTCGATATAGGGGATCGTGTGGGCGCCGCAATTGTCGCCGATCAGCAGCGAATCGCAGGCGGTAAAGTTGCGCGCGCCGGTCGCCTTGCGGTGCGCCGAGACGAGGCCGCGATAGGTGTTGTCGCTATGTCCCGCGGCGATGCCCTTGGAGATGATCCGGCTGGTGGTGTTTTTTCCCAGATGGATCATTTTCGTGCCTGAATCCACCTGCTGATAGCCGTTGGAAATGGCGATGGAATAGAATTCTCCGACCGAATTGTCGCCGCGCAGGATGCAGCTGGGATATTTCCAGGTGATGGCCGAGCCGGTCTCCACCTGGGTCCAGGAAATTTTTGAATTTTTCCCACGGCAATCGCCGCGCTTGGTGACGAAATTATAGACGCCGCCGACGCCGTTCTTGTCGCCCGGATACCAGTTCTGGACGGTGGAATATTTGATTTCCGAATCGTCCAGCGCAATCAGTTCCACCACTGCGGCGTGCAACTGGTTTTCATCGCGCATCGGCGCGGTGCAACCCTCCAGATAGCTCACATAAGAACCCTTTTCCGCGATGATGAGGGTACGCTCGAACTGACCGGTTTTTTCCTCGTTGATGCGAAAGTAAGTGGACAGCTCCATCGGGCAGCGCACCCCTTCGGGGATGTAGACAAAGGAGCCGTCGGAGAACACCGCCGAATTCAGCGTGGCGTAGAAATTGTCGGACACCGGCACCACCGAACCGAGATATTTCTTCACCAGCTCGGGATGTTCGCGCACCGCTTCGGACATGGGACAGAAGATGACGCCGGACTTGGCCAGCTCTTCCTTGAAGGTCGTGACCACCGCGACCGCATCGCACACCGCGTCGACGGCGACCTTGCCCGAGCCATCTACCGC
>JADFHH010000222.1 GCA_022567275.1 Pseudomonadota bacterium
GCGTCTACGCCCGCAAACCGGTTGCTGCTTAAGCGGTCTCGGCATCTTCGGCCGATTGGGTGAACAGCACATGGGTGACGCGCCCGGCCAGCCACTCCAGGGCGATGAAGAAGCCGCGCTTGAGGACGGGCATATGCTCGTGGAAATAGAACCCGTGCGCGGTATAGACGATGCACGCCACGCCTGCGCGCCGCGCCGCCACCCGGCCGACCAGCGCCGCGACCGGATTGTGGACGTGGACAATATCGAACTTTTCACGGCGGAACAACGCCGCTAATTCCCCGATGGTGGCGGCATGCCTGAAGATTTTGAAGCTGCGGTCGAACGAAACGCTCTCAACGCGAAAGCCCTCCTCGCGCACCATCTCGGCAAACGGCCCTTGCGAACACACGCCGACCACCTCATGTCCTGCCCGCTCCATACCGCGCATCAAGGGCAGCAGGAAATGGTACAGGGTGAAATCGAGATTGCAGAGCTGACAAATTTTCATGGTGGCGGGTTCCGCAGACTTATGACTCTTGAGCGTCGCACCAGGCTTGCAGCATAAGAACGCTCCAGAGCTGGTAAGGCCAGGACTTTGCGCCGCTCAGATGCTCGGCCCATTTGCGCTGCACCGGATCGGGATTAATGAGGCCATGCCGGTTCAGGGCATCGGGTGACAGGAGTTCCGCTGCCCACTCCTTGAGCGGCCCGCGCAGCCATTGATCGATTGGCACCCCAAAACCCATCTTCTGGCGTTTGATCAATTCCGCCGGCACATAGCGCCGCAGCAATTGGCGCAGGACGCGCTTGCCTTCGCCGCCGCGCACCTTCATGTGCCGTGGCAGCGTCCAGGCGAATTCGACGACCCTGTGGTCAAGCAGCGGCACGCGTACCTCCAGCGACACCGCCATGCTGGCGCGATCCACCTTGGTGAGAATGTCGTCCGGCAGGTAGCTCAAAGTATCGAGATATTGCATCCGTGCAATAAAATCGGGGATACGCGCTGACAGATCCTCATCCCAGGCAGCGGTTGTGTATTCTTGCCCGCCGGTGACCAGCATCTCAGGCTCATTCCAATGGCTGATAAGCCGGCGGTAGAAGGCGTCGCGATCTCTGCCGAGACAATTCGCGAGAATGTGCAATTTGTCGCCAACCTGCACCGGGCGCAGATTTCGGGGCACAATACCGAATATCCTGTCCCATGATCGGGGCGCAAGAGAGTGGAGCGCGCGCGCGGCGCCACAACGCAGCACGCAAGGGCTGTCGAACAGCGCCCAGGCATATTTGTCAGCCGTGAAATAGCGGGTATATCCGCCAAACAGTTCATCGCCGCCATCGCCCGAAAGAGCAACCGTCACATGCTTTTTGGTGAGCTGCGAGACGAGATATGTGGGAATCTGGGAATGATCGGCAAACGGTTCGTCATAGATTGAGGGCAGTTTCGGGATAACGTCGCGCGCGTCCTGTGGGCTCGCGTAAAGCTCGGTATGGTCGGTGCCCAGATGCCGGGCGATGGCCGCCGCCTCGTGCGCTTCGTTGAAGCCGCCGCTGGCATAGCCGATGGAATAGGTTTTGACGGGACGGTCGGATTGCGCCTGCATCAAGGCCACGACGGTCGAGGAATCGATGCCGCCGGAAAGAAACGCCCCGAGCGGCACATCCGACACCATGCGCCGTGAAACCGCGTCTCTCAGCAGCATATCGAGCCGGTCGACAGCCTCTGCCTCACTCCCTGAAAACGGGTGCGCCATGCCCTCCCGCACGATTTCTTCCAATGACCAGAAGCTATCGATGCGCGGTTCGCCCGATTGGTCCACGACGAGAATCTTGCCGGGCTCGAGCTTGTGCACGTTGCGGTAGATCGTGTGGGGCGCCGGTATGGAATTATATCGCAGATAACTCGCCACCGCGTTGCGGTCGATTTCGGTTGGGAATTTCTCGTGGCGCTTGAGCGCTTTCAACTCCGATCCGAAAATCAGCACACCCTGGGTAAAAGTCCAGTAGAGCGGTTTGATGCCGAGCCTGTCGCGCACGGCAAGCAAGCGCTTCTCGCGCTTGTCCCACAGCGCGAAGGCGAACATGCCGATGATGCGTTTTGCGGTCTCCTCCACGCCCCACACGGCGCAGCCCTCGACGATGACTTGCGTATCGGAATGCCCGCGAAATTTGCGCCCGAGCTTCTCAAGCTCGTCGCGCAATTCAGCCATATTGTAGATCTCGCCATTGTAAGCCAGCACGAAATTCCCGCATGACGAGGTCATCGGCTGGTGACCGGCGCGCGACAGATCGATAATCGCCAGACGGCGGTTGCCAAGTGCAATCCCTGCTTTCCTATCCAGCCAGACATCTCCGTCATCCGGGCCGCGATGGATGAGCGTATCGGTCATGGCATGGATAAGCTCCTCCCCGGAGTCAGGCACGCCAGATCGTGTATCGAAAAAACCGGCTATTCCGCACATCTTTGATGACCGTCAGTGAGGGGGTTGTTTTTCATACGTGCGATTCATTGCAGCGCAAAGCGGAAAGCACTAGGACATTCTCGAAGCATGTCCGCTCGCAAGCCGATACGGGCACCCTGCCGCTTCACGCCGCGCGCAACTTTTTTAAATCCGGTGCCGACAATGAACAAGACCAATTGCCCCCAGGGCGGCCCGGCGCACCGGCACCTCGCGCTCCAATCGGGCCTGATGCTGGCCGTGTTCATGTTGACGCCAAACATTCCTCGCCCGAGCCTGGCGTTTCCGTTCCTGCTGGGCGCTGTCTCGCTGTATTATTTCCATAACGTGAAAAGAGACTTGCGCGCCGCCCTGAGCGGAATCGAAGAGCGCTGGTTTCTGGTCACATTGTTTGGTTTTTGCGGATATCTCTTCCTCAATTCCCTGTGGTCGCTCGCCACCCAGGCCGCGCTCGGAAAATCGGCCTATGTGCTATTGCTGATCGGCCTGAGCGTGCTGGTTTCCCGGGCTTTCTCGCGCCAACCGCGTGAAACTCTGGAGCGCGCGGCCCATTTCGCCGTAACCGGCGCGGTGATCGGAACGCTGATCGCCGCTTTCGAATTCTCGACCGGTCACTATCTGGAACGCATGCTGTACACATTCGTCCCGATGATCCGGCCGGGTGCAAAGACCATCGATGTTTTCGTCACCATCAACGGGGAACTCACCAGACTGCCCGAAGCGGAATTCCGCAAAGCCTACGACAATGTCGTGATCAGGGTCTCGTCGGCCGCCCTCAACCGGAACCTGTCGATGCTGATGTTTCTGTTCTGGCCCGCGCTTTTTCTTGCGGTCAATCATGTCAAACCAAAGCGCGCCACACTATCCGCCGGCGTCATCGCGGTGGCGGCCACGATCTCGATTTTTGCCGGCCACAGCCAGACCGCGCAGGCCGCCCTGCTGCTGAGTACCGCTGCTTTTTTCGCCGCCCGATACTGGCCGGTCTTCACCCGCCGAAGTATCTTGAGCGCCTGGTGCGTGGCCGTGATTCTGGCCCTGCCGCTGGCGGCCGCACCTTACAAGGCCGGCCTCCACACATCGGAATGGATCGCCTCCAGCTTCCGCGACCGCATGATCATCTGGGATTTCACGGTGGAACAGGCGGTAAAAACGCCATGGCTTGGCATTGGTCTGCGCTCAACGCGCGTCCGTGGCAAAGAGCTGAAAAAAACCCGGACGGAACTTCCCGGTCACGTCAGACCGAGGCGGCTGAGCTGGCATTCGCATAATCATTTTCTGCAGGTCTGGTTAGAGCTCGGCGCCGCCGGCGCGATATTTTTGCTTGCCCTTGGCATCGGGCTGCTTCGCGCCGTCAACCGAATGGAACAGAGCGTCAAGCCATATGCCTATGCGGCATTCGTTTCGGCCTGTGTCGTCGCGGCCTTCGGCTGGGGCCTGTGGCAGAGCTGGCTGCTGTCGGGCTATGCGCTCACGGTCATGCTGGTGCGATTTATCGGCGCTTATGCAGACAGGGAGACGGCGGGGGCATCGTAAGCGAAAAAACAATGTAACCGCGCACTCAGGTTCCTCCTGGCTATTTTGTCACTGGATCATGTTCACCAGCACAGCCCACGCCATCGACATTGCCGAGCGACTCGCCGCGCAACAAGGCTTCATAGAGACGCACATATCTGGTGACGCAAGCGTCGATATCAAAATACTCCATGGCCCGTTTCCGCCCCGCTTGCCCCATTTTACGGCGCCCCTTCGGATCATTAGCCAGTGACAGAATCGCCGCGCCCAGCTTGTCCGGGTTTCTTGCCGGCACGACGAGCCCCGTCTTCTCATGCACAACCCCCTCCGCGTTGCCGCCAACATCCGTCACGACCATGGGCAAACCAGCGGCCATGCCTTCCAGAATAGCATTGGAAAACCCCTCTTCATGGGAACACAATATGCCTATATCCGATTGCGCGAGAAGATCGGGAATGCCGGTCCGCTCACCCGGAAATTTCACATGACCGGAGATGCCGAGCTGGCGCGCCTGGTCTTCAAGCGCGGCCAGGCAGCCATCGTCACGGCCCACACCCTGAAGCTCCC
>JADFHH010000223.1 GCA_022567275.1 Pseudomonadota bacterium
TCACGCATCCAGGCAACCGATTTTTCGATCAGCTCTTCCAGCACGGCCAGATTGCTACACTCGTCATGCCCCTTGTCTACAAAATTAAACCGGACAGTAGTGGGACAAGCCCAAGGGTAACGGGAGGAGAGTAGGGCATTCTAAAGATTATAACGTCATTCCGGTGAAAACCGGAATCCAGTTGTATTTATGAAACAGGCCAACGCTCAATCGAAGAAAATGCGCAATACGACGCCTAAAAGCGGTCCGCGTTCCGTCTCGGCGGCTTCCATGCTCAGAACAAAAGCCCTAACTTCACGGCCACCATCAATCACTTCAGCCAGCCACTTTGCATTATCCTTGCTCACATAGCCAATCTGTCCAGATGCATGATGGACGGCTATCGCATTCCGGTCGTAGGGATTATCAGGCTCGCGAATAAGTGTCACCGGATCAGCTATTCGCATCGACTTGATGATTTTCTGGCGGCTTGTCCCGTCGGGGTTATCAAATGATTCACCCGCTACCGAAATTGTGTAGGTCTTTGAATCCATAGTTTCGTAGAATTGATCAAAATTTTCCAATAAAAGTCACTCACAAAGGCACATTCCCGTGCCTTTTCCACGGATTCTCGACCTTCTTCGAGCGCAGAATTTCATGCGCACGAGAGATGTGTGCCGGGAATCTCAGCCCCGTGGGGGCGGCCGCGCACCCGGTGACCGGTAACCGGAGAGCATCCCGGCAATGCTCAAATCCTCATCGAGGTCTGGCCAATGAAGGCCCATCGGCATGATCTCATGGTTCGCGCGCTGTGCCTTCGAGGCCTGTTGAAGTTTTGGGTACCACCACAGCGGCGTCGAGATCAGACGCCCGTCCTCCAGCGACACCAAAAGGTCCGTTGCGCCGATTTGAACCTTGGCAACCTTAAGATCGGCGACATCAATTTCCAAAGTAGTCATGCCAATCCCTTATCATGTCCTCGCGATGTTCCGCGAGCTTCTTGAGTATATCGTTCAGTTCGTTTTTGCCTTTTTCTCAGGACCTATGGCAATTCGCAGCACAAAGGCAAATCCCAGTTCCGTAAACTCATACCAAGATATGCCCGATGGGCCATCGTCTGAATTAGGTTGCCAGCTAAATCCAGCGTATCGTTCCTTGATCAAACCTTGCCGCCCCAAAATTTCAAAGCCCGGCGCTCTTGCTGAAACAAACTTGCTTTCAAATATTGTATCAATCTTATTCGCCCGCCCGGTTGACACGCCTTTCTGAATTTTTGTGATCAAAACAGGGTAGCCGGTTGGAAAGAAATTTTTGCGCAAGCGATCAAAAATGCTGTGATCTTCCTCGTCAAGCGCCTTCAATATCAGAGGTTTTATGACGGCCGCCTTATCGTATATATCAAAGCCAGTTCCAGCGGTTGCGCGTTTTTGTCTGTCATTCCACTGCGCTATATCACTTACCCTAATCAACTCCTTGACAATTTCAGCTTCACGCGGTCCGATCCCAGAGAGAATTTCGGCAAACGTAATGACCTCGACATCGTAGTCCGCTGAAGCTGACGCCAATAGGTTACCCCACGCCTCAATCAATACTGAGTCCGGTTCTTCAAGTGATGCTTTTTCAAGAATTGGGATGAGAGCTTTTGTAGGAACTGGTGCCGACTTAGCGCCTAGTTCCATCAGACGTTTCTTCGCCTGCATCCCAACTTTATAGAGCGTTTCTTCCTGCTCAATCCTCAAGAGTTCGCGTTTTTGACGCAGTTCGTCACCCTTAAGAGCAGCCCACTCAGTAATTGGAGAAATTATGTCGAGCCAAGCGTTTGAGCGTTCTCGAGTCACATCTTCCGGTATAATCTGAGTGATGTTTTTCTTGACTTCATATTTCGCACTCGCGCGAACATCGACATTAACACCACTATCCTTGGTATCTTTGTCATCGGAGCTCATATTTTTTATCCTCACAAAGGCATATTCCCGTGCTTCTTCCACGGGTTCTCGACCTTCTTCGAGCGCAGCATGTTGAGGGCGCGGGCGACGCGCAGCCTTGTGTTGCGGGGCAGGATGACCTCGTCGATATAGCCGCGCTCGGCGGCGATGAACGGGTTGGCGAAGCGCTCCTCATAATCCTTTACGCGTTTGGCTATTTTCTTTTTGTCGCCGAGCTCGGAACGGTAGAGGATTTCCACCGCGCCCTTGGGTCCCATCACTGCGATTTCCGCGCTGGGCCAGGCATAGTTCACGTCGGCGCGGATATGTTTCGACGCCATGACGTCATAGGCCCCGCCATAGGCTTTTCGCGTGATCACCGTCACCTTCGGCACCGTGGCTTCGGAGTAAGCGTAAAGCAATTTCGCGCCGTGTTTGATGAGGCCGCCATATTCCTGCGCCGTGCCGGGCAGGAAACCGGGCACATCGACGAATGTGACGATGGGGATATTGAAGCAGTCGCAAAAACGAACGAAGCGCGCGCCCTTTCGCGAGGCGTCCGAATCCAGCACCCCCGCCAGCACCATCGGCTGGTTGGCGACGAAGCCCACCGTGCGCCCCTCCATACGGCCGAACCCGGTGACGATATTTTTCGCGAAATCCTGCTGGATTTCGAAGAAATCGCCCTCATCCGCCACCTTGCCGATCAGCTCCTTGATGTCATAGGGCTGGTTCGGATTATCGGGAATGAGGGTGTCGAGGGAGTTTTCAACCCTGTTTGCCTTGTCGCGGGTCGGCAATTCCGGCACGCCGGAGATATTGCTGGTGGGCAGAAAATCCATCAGCCGGCGGATTTGCAGCAGGGTTTCCACGTCATTTTCATAAGCGCCGTCGGCGATGGAGGATTTGGTGGTGTGGATGCTGGCGCCGCCAAGCTGCTCCGCGCTCACCTCCTCATTGGTCACGGTTTTCACCACGTCCGGCCCGGTGACGAACATATAGCTGGTGTCCCTCACCATGAAGATGAAATCGGTCATGGCGGGTGAATAAACGTCACCGCCGGCGCACGGTCCCATGATGAGCGAGATTTGCGGGATGACGCCCGAGGCCTGCACATTGCGCCAAAACACCTCGCCATAACCCCCCAGCGCATCGACGCCCTCCTGAATGCGCGCGCCGCCAGAATCGAACAGACCGATAATCGGCGCGCGGTTGCGTAACGCCATGTCCTGGACCTTGTTGATCTTCTCCGCATGGGCACGCGAGAGAGACCCGCCGAACACGGTAAAATCCTTGGCGAACAGATAGACGGTGCGGCCATTGATGGTGCCCCAGCCGGTGACAACGCCGTCGCCGGGAATTTTCTTCTTTTCCATGCCGAAATCGGTGCAGCGGTGCTCGACATACATATCGAACTCTTCGAACGACCCTTCATCGAGCAAGATATCGATGCGCTCGCGCGCCGTCAGCTTGCCGCGCGCGTGTTGCCTGTCGATGCGTTTCTGCCCGCCACCCAGACGCGCATCGGCGCGGCGCTGTTCCAGCTCGGCGATGATTTTCTTCATGAGGCCGTCCCCCGTGCATCCGCGGCGCTTGTCACGATCATGTCGTGAATAGCATGCGAAGCGGCGAACCGCGAACACGGATTACGCGCGCGAGAGTTCCAGAAAGCGGCTCCCGGCGTCGAACTCCGCACGCCGCACGGCCCGCCGGGCCTTGGCTTCCGCATCCTCCCCCCATCGGGAGATTTGCCAGTCCTCATCCACATGGGCCGCCGCCCATAGCTCGTCCGCGCTCAGCCGTCCCCGCGCATGCGCCAGCGCCAGCAATGCCGAGCCTGTCAGGGTGGTCAGGGTATGCAGAATTGCCAGTTGGAAAAAATCATACGCGGCGAAGGCGTCTGAGACATGGGTAAGCGACTCTTGTGGCTGCGTGATGTGAGAAACACCGGCTTGAGTTTTGAACCGTGCGCCAAATTCTTCCTCCACCCATGCCAGCACCGGGTTCCAAAGGCCGCACTGCAATTCGCTCAGGCCTTCAGGCTTTTCCGCGCGGTAGCACAACAAATCGGAACCCGCATAGGCCACGATCTCCTCAACCACTTGCGCCTCGCGCCCGCGCACACCGTCGAGCGCCACGTTGGCGCGTTTTGTCAGCGGCATGGTTTTTGGTTCGATTTTTTCGCCCTGGGCATCCCATTCAGCAGCAATGGCTTTCGCCAGCGCCCTGGCTGGCACGACAAGCTCTGCCTTTGCTGGCGTGCGCGCCGGTTTGCCGTCAAGCAAAATTGCATGGCCGCTTGCTGCCGGTTCGATACGCACCGCTTCATAGAATCGCTTTGGCGAAACAGCCGGGGTCATTGGGCGGCTTGGCGTTGGGCGAAAACATCATCCAGCATGCGCAGCAGATGGGGGAAATCGTCCGCCACGCCCTGCGCCCCTGCCGCACGCAGCATTTCACCGGGATGATACCCCCAGGCCACGCCGATTGCCCTCACGCCGGCATTGCGCGCCATTTCCATATCAAAACTCGTGTCGCCAATCATGACTGTCGCCGCCGCCCGCGCGCCCGTTTCCATAATGGCCTGCTCAATCATGCCGGGATGGGGTTTC
>JADFHH010000224.1 GCA_022567275.1 Pseudomonadota bacterium
GTCGATGTCCGCGGTCTTGGTGACCAGGCCGCCGCTGGTAGCCGACAGGCCGATGGCGAACTTGCCGGCGGTCAGGGACGGGTTGGCGATGTAGGCACGGCCACGGAAGACGAAACCCGGACCCCAGAAGTGGGCGAAGTAGTCCTGGTTGACCAGGTCGTTCGTCAAGTTGGTGTCGGTCACGGTGAACTTGACGGCGTAGTACCAGGTGTCGGTGCCGTTGTTGGTCGTCGTGCCGCCGTCGTCATTGGCGTCGCGGTGGGCGTCTTCGCTGCCTGAGTTGTTGATGGTGACCGAGCCGGGGGTCACGATCAGGTTGTCGTCGAACGTCTCGCCGCTGTGGGGGATCCACAGGCCGCTGGAGACGTCGTCGCCGGTGCCGTCGTTGACGGTCAATTCACCGGCGGCGTAGACGTTGGAAAAGTCGGTGCCAAGCGGTTTGCCATTGGGGTCGATCAGCCCGTCGGACATGCCAATCCAGACAGCCACGGCGATCACGATCACGCCCAGCAGCATGCGCGGATAGGTGCGGAGCCGCTCGCCCGTCAGCCAGTCGCCCGTTCGCAATAGCTCCAGCATCAAATGCCGCCTTGGCCCGGTTGGTTGGAATGCTAAGGCGCAAGGGTAGGATTTGGGCTTTAAGACTCTGTTAAATTGTCAAGCGTTTCGGCGCGATCGGGGTTTGGCGATCGAGGGGAGAGTTTTACGTCATTCACCACGCGCCGGGATGCCTGGAAACGGCCTCATCCGGCAGCCTCGGGGGGTGCCTGAACGAGTACCTCGCGCACCACATAGGTCTTGAAGTCTTCGATGGAGGTAAAGCAACGGAACCCGGCGCGGTTGGCGCAGGCAAGCACCTCCGGCCCCTCGTCAATCAACACAACCGCGGGCTGGCTGAGCCCCACCTGCAGCCCGTCCGGCCAGGCCAGATCCAGCACGGCAATCGCGGCGCCGGTTTTCTCATCGGCGAGATCGTAAAGGTAGTTTGCCTCGGGCAGTCCCTGATCCGCGACCCAGCGGTTGAGATCCAGTAACAATTCTTCTTCCGCGGCGGAGTCGACGCCGCCCATCAGGGGCGGCGCCACCGGTGGCGCCGCTTCAACCGTAACTTCGCTCGGCGCCAACGCTTCGGTGTCGCCATGCAGCAAGTCGGTCATGAAGGCGTTCGCGGCATCGGCCAGCAACTGACGCCGGGCTTCGAGAAAGGCGCGATAGTTCTCGAGCTTCCACAATTCAGGGTTCCGCGGTATCCACTGGGTGAACAGGGCTCCTGGATATTTCGACTCTATTTCAGGGAAATAGTCTTCGGGCCTTGAGGCGCCGATCTGCAAATTCGTGTCCTTCGTCAGGAAGCAGAAATTGGCGATCGCGTTCACTTCAGGGCGCGTGTAATCGGCTTTATAGAGGACGGATTTGGGAAAGATGTGATGCACTTCCAGCTTGCTCATTTTGCCCAGTAGATTTTCTTTCATTGGCAGCCCGGTGCCCCAGTCGCGCGCCTTTCCCACCCGCGTCAGCATATAGAGCACGGGATAGAAGCGGGCGCCGAGGCTCCAGCCGCTGAAATGGCCCGGCTCGACACGCAGACCGCCGTGCCACAGGCGCAACTGCCCAATCAGCCGGTCAAGGCCGCCATCAACCTCTTCAACGGCGGCAAGGTCCTGGTCGATATATGATTCGGTCGAGCCCGAGAAACGGCCCCACATGCCCGCCTGCGCGAACCAGAACAGCATGCGATCACGCTCGACCGCATCCATTTGACCGCCGCGCCGGTCGAGGTAATTGGCGAGCACGGGGATGGCGAAGCGGCCGAATAAAACGCGATCATGATCGAGCCCGAGCCGGCCGCCGATCATATTGAGGATTTCATCGACCCGTTTGATGGTACGCTCAAGGCCATCCTGGATGCGTTCCGGCCCGATGTCGTGAAGGTGTAGAAATTTGGCCTCGCCCGTCAGGATGGTGTTCAAATTGCGCAGCAGCCAATCGAGATTGAAATTAAAACCCTGACCGTTCCACTGGTTTAACGCCGCGCGCATTTGTTTGCGTGCCTCGGGCCATTCGGCGCAGATCTTGGCCAGGGCCAGATCGCCCTTGGAGAGTTTTGTGCCGCCACTGTTGACGCGGTTGAAGATATCCACCACCACGTCGATGGTCTTGTCCTGGCCGGTGACTTCATCGACATGAAAGTCGATATCCTTGATGCCGAGGATACGGCTTAGCCGGCCGACATATTCGCCGATGCGATCTTTGTGATCAGGAAACTCGCCCAGCTGCGCAATGAATTTGCCCAGACCTTCATTGCCCTTTTGCATAAGATCGGTCACGTCGATCCAGAGGGGATCGTCACGCATTTTTATTGGCTGGTAAAATTCGAACGTCTCGTCTCCGAGGTGGAAGCGCAGGCCGGTAAAGGCCGCGTCGTTACCCTGAAAGAATTGCGGCGGCGCGCCGCGGATGACGCCGTAGATGGAAGTCATGCGCTGCTGGCCGTCCAGCAGCAGTTTGACGGCGCCCGGGGGGCGTTCACCCTCACCGCGATGCCGGGCATCGCTCGACTGGGTTATCCAGACGAGCAAGCTGCCAACGGGGTGGTGGCGATAGAGGGATTCGAAAAGACCGCGGACCTGATCGCGGTTCCAGACATAGCCGCGCTGGAACTCCGGCAGGGCCATGTGACCGCTGTCGATATGGTCGAGAACAGTTGAAATTTTCATGCGCCGCCCCCTGAACAGACTGGGTAGCTTCTGCTTCTTCGGCCTTTAAATCAAGAGATGCAGTGAGCTACGAGTGATTCAAACATGAAGTGCAACCCTTTGGTTTAAGGTGATTTTGGCATCGATATCGAGCTGTGCCAAGAGGGCTTGGGCCGGGGTGATGTTAAAATTTGTGTCGGGGGCCAAGAGGAGGGTACTCCGCGGGTTGTTGACATCCACACATAAGGAGCACCCCCCAATGTCACGATTTGCGGCGATCAAGAGTTTGCCAGCCGCGTTTTTCAACGATGAAAAGCATGCAGGCCGAAGGCATCGAATGGAGCGAGGGCTATCGCGGCGCGGCGCGCAATGCGCAAGGCCGTACCGTTTGGGTCACGCGGCACCGGCCAAAAATCGATCGCATTGCGTGCCCCTGGCTCATTCGCCGCTTTGTGGACCCAAACGCACACTTCTTGTTTGTCGCGCCCCCGGAAGTGATAAATGTGGCTGAGAAATTCGACGCGACACCATTCGATGTAAAGGACGTCTTCTGGAGCCGCCGCGGCGAAGATTGCACGTTCGATACGATGATTGAACGATTCGCGCTTGAGACGGAGCTGAAGCGATGGCCAAAATCAAAGCCGATGCGAAACCAGACGTTCCGGGCGAGCCCGCTTTCGCCGAAGCGCTTCGGGTTTGGGCGCGGATCGGCGTCCTCTCCTTCGGCGGCCCAACGGCACAGATTGCGCTGATGCACCGCGTTGTCGTCGACGAGAAAAAGTGGCTCACCGAGCAGCAATATCTCAACGCGCTGGGCTTTTGCATGTTGCTGCCTGGACCAGAAGCGATGCAACTCGCAACCTATGCCGGCTGGCGCATGCATGGCCTCAAGGGGGGGCTTGCCGCGGGCCTTCTGTTTGTCCTGCCCGGCGCTCTCGTGGTTCTGAGCCTGTCGATGATCTATGCAGCTTTCGGCAAGGTGCCGGTCGTCGAAGCGCTGTTCTTCGGCGTCAAGGCCGCTGTGCTGGTTATCGTCATCGAAGCCCTGTTGCGCATTGCCAAACGAGCGCTGAAGCTGCCTGAACATTGGCTTATCGCCATCGTGTCATTCGTGGCGATTTTCTTCCTGGCGCTGCCGTTTCCAGTGATCGTGCTATCGGCGGCTGTTTATGGTTTTTTGCGCGCATCCTCACTCTCTCCTGCAACCTTGCGTGACTCGGCGCCGGTCCAGGTCCGTCTCAGTGAGACCATGGCGACCATCGCCGTTTGGCTGGTGATCTGGATCGCACCCCTCGCCGCGCTGACCGCGCTGTTGGGCCGGGGCCATGTGCTGAGCGAGCTTGGCTGGTTTTTTTCAAAACTGGCGGTCGTGACCTTTGGCGGCGCTTATGCCGTGCTCGCCTATATGGGGCAGGATGTCGTGGTGCGCTTCGGCTGGCTCGATGCCGGGCAGATGATGGATGGCCTGGGGCTGGCGGAGACGACGCCGGGGCCGCTCATTCTCGTGACCGAGTTCGTCGGCTACCTTGCGGCCTATCGCCATGGCGGCGGTACGGCCTGGCTCATGGGGCTGTCGGGAGCTGGTGTTACATTATGGGCGACCTTTGCACCCTGCTTCTTGTGGATCTTTGCGGGTGCACCCTACATCGAGTGGATCAATAGCCAGCCGAGATTGAAAGCCGCGCTGTCCTCTATCACAGCGGCGGTGGTCGGCGTGATCGGCAACCTCTCACTATGGTTTGCACTGCACGTATTTTTCCGCACTGTCGATCTCGTGACACTGGGGCCGC
>JADFHH010000225.1 GCA_022567275.1 Pseudomonadota bacterium
TGTCATTGCATTTCGGCTCGGCGCGGATGTCCTTCAGCTCAACCGGGCTCGGCATGTCGCGAAGCGGAATCACATCGACCACGCCGAACCGCCCTGTGGGGTCGGTTTCGTCGGGGTAAAATTCCTTCACCACCTCGACCAGCCCGACGACGCGCTTTTCCTTCACCGAATGATAGAAGAAGCCCTTGTCGCCCTTGGCCATCTGCTTCATGTGCTTGTTGGCGAGATGGTTGCGGGAGCGCTTGACCGGGTGGCCAGCCCGGCCGGTTTTCTTGTGGTCCTCCCAGGACCAGTTGCCGGGTTCGGTTTTGAACAGCCAGTAGGCCATGGTGTGCGTCCTCGTCCGATTCTGAAAATTATGGCAATCCTGCCTGCGGGGGAATCTATGAACCTCCAGGCGGCTTGTCCAGTTTCTCCGTGCAGCCGACGATCATCCGCAGCATCCGGCGCGGCTCGCTATAGTCGTCCACCGCGGCGTGCATGGAGGCGCGGTTGTCGAGGCCGAGCAGCATGTTGAGGCCCCATTTGTGCCGGTACCGATAGCCGGGTCTGAGCGCGTGCTCGAACAGCTCTTCGAGCAATTCTTCGCTCTCCTGGTCGCTGACGTCATTGATGCGCATGACGAAGCCAGGATTGACATAGAGTATCTTGCGCCCGGTTACCGGGTGGCGGCGTACGATGGGGTGCACCACGTCCGGGTGGGCCTCCTGCTGCTGTTGTGTGAGCTTTGGCGTCGCGCCGCCGGTGTTCCAGCCCCATCGGTGGGTGGCGGTGAGGTTTTCTATACGGTTTTTTGTATTCTCCGGCAGCCCGTCATAGGCCAGATACATATTGGCCGCCAGCGTGTCGCCACCCTTGCTTGGCAATTGCGTCGAATAGAGAAAGATGGCGTCGGACGGGTTATTCTCATAGCTCAGATCGGAATGCCAGAAGGCGCCGGCCGGTTTTGGCGTGTCGCGGGATTCCGGTGTGCCGGTATTGTGCGCGACGATCGAAACCTCGAAACCTTCCGGGTGGTGATACTGGTCGAGCACATGCGGCACCAGCGGGCCGAAGCGGGCGCCGAAATCCCTCAGCCACGGCACATTCTCTTCCAGCTCCGGCACGACGATGGCGATATGATTCAACATCGCCTGCTCGACAGCTGCGAAATCCTCATCACTCAAAGGTTTGGTAGAATCGAGCCCGTGGACAATCGCGCCCATGGGACCGTCGAGCGGTTCTATTTTTATCGCCATGCTATTGTCCTGCCTGGCGGCGATTATGACGCGGGAGTGGCGATATATCCACCCCGCGCCGTTATCCCCCATCCTCCGCCGTCAGCACACGGAGCAAGCGTTTGCGGATGGCGCTCTGGCGCGCCGCATTGGTCAGCTTGTTCGCCGCCAGATCGGTGACGTAGAACACGTCGACCACCTTCTCCCCGAAGGTGGCGATATGGGCCGAGGCGATGTCCAGTTTGGCGTCGGCGAACTCCCGGGTGAGATCGTAGAGCAGGCCCGGCCGGTCGAGGCAGTTGATCTCGATGACGGTCGCTTCATCCGACAGATTATTGTCGATCACCACCTGCGGCTCGACGCTAAACGCGTTCAAACTCTCTTTTGGCTTTGGCCGGCGCTGCAATATGTCTTCGATTTTGAACTTGCCCTGCATCAGCGCCCTGATGGTACTGGCGATCCGTTTGGCGCGGCGCAACTCATCTTCCGAGCGGTCGAACTCGCGTTGCAAGCGTATGATGTCCAGGGCATGGCCATCGCGCGTGGTGGTGATTTGCGCGCCCACGATATTGGCGCCGCCGCTGGTGCACGCGCCGGCGATCATGGCCAGCAGGCGCGGATGGGTGGGGGAAAAAATGCTGATTTCGGTGACGCCTTCAAAGGCGTGCGTGCTCACATCCGTGACACAGGACTCATTGCCCGCGCCCGTTATCATATGTACATGGCGGGCTTGCTGATCGGGTGTGGTGCGCAACCAGTAATCCGGCTCATGCAGCGCGGTGAACGCCGCGAACCGCGCCTCCGGTATATCCTGAAGCTTCTCGCGCAACGCCGCGATCGCCTGTTCGGCGCGCGTGCTACGGCTCAACTCTACCTGGCCGCCCGCCAGTACGGGCCGTGTCGCATAATAGAGATTGCGCAGAAGTTGGCCCTTCCAGCCATTCCACACGCCGGGCCCCACCGCCCTGATATCCGCCACCGTCAGGATCAGCAGCAATTTCAGCCGCTCGGGGCTCTGTACGATTTCAGCGAAATCCTGGATGGTTTTCGGGTCGTTCACATCTCGGCTCTGGGCGAACTGGCTCATGACCAGATGGTGCTCGACGAGCCAGGACACCGTCTCGCTCTCTGCCCCCGAGAGGCCGAGACGCGGGCAAAGCCTGCGCGCCAGACGTGCGCCGGCCAGTGAATGATCCTCACCCCGCCCCTTGGCGATGTCGTGCAGAAAGGTGGCGACATAGAGCGCCCGGCGGCTTTCCAGGGTGGGGAGGATTTCGGTGGCGACGGGATGATCGTCGGCGCAGCGCCCATGCTCGATGTCGGACAAGATGCCGACCGAGCGCACCAGATGTTCATCCACCGTATAGTGGTGGTACATATTAAACTGCATCATCGAGACGACCCGGCCGAAGATGGGCACGAAACGCCCGAGCACGCCGGCCTCGTTCATGCGCCGCAGCGCCACTTCCGGGTTATCCGGGCTGGTCAGAAGCTTTACGAACAGCTCATTGGCTTCGGTGTTTTTGCGCAGCTTCGCGTCGATCAGTTTCAGCGAGGCCCTGACCAGGCGGAAGGCGTCGGGGTGGAACAGCACGTTATATTTTTCGCCGAGCCAGAACAGGCGGATAAGGTTGACCGGGTCCTGTTCGAACACCTTGTCGTGGGCGACATTGATGCGGCCATTGTCGATCCTGAAATCGGATGATTTTCTCAACCGCGCCCGCTTGCGCCAGGTCATCGGCGCGAAAAAATCCTTCAGTGCCGGCGCGATCGTCAGCTGCTTCACCTCAAGCGCTGAACACACGATGCGGGTGAGGTCGCCCACATCCTTGGCGACCAGGAAATAATGCTTCATGAAGCGTTCGACCGCGCGCATGCCCTTGTCTTCGCGGTAGCCCAGCCGCTCGGCCATGGCGGTTTGCAGATCGAAGGACAGGCGTTCATCCGCCCGGCCGGTCAAAAAGTGCAGATGGCAGCGCACGGTGAGCAGGAAATCTTCGCTGCGCTGGAAGGTCGCATATTCGGCGCGTGAAAAAATGCCGGCTTCGACAAATTCCTGTACCGCCTTTTCAGGATGCAGATAGCGCGCGACCCAGTGCAGGGTATGCAAATCGCGCAAGCCGCCCTTGCCGTCCTTGACGTTGGGCTCCACCAGATAGCGCGAGGCGCCCGACCGGGTATGGCGGACGTCGCGTTCCTCCAGCTTGGCGGCGATGAATTCGCGGCTGGTGCCCGCAACCACGTCCTTGCGAAAGCGCTCCTGAAGTTCGCCGAACAACGCCTCGTCGCCAAGTATCAGGCGGGCATCGAGCAGCGATGTGCGGATGGTCATATCGGCCTTGGCGAGTTTGACCGATTGCGGAATGGTGCGCGTGGCGTGGCCGACCTTGAAGCCGAGGTCCCAGAGCAGATAAAGAATGCTCTCCACCACGCTCTCGCCCCATGCGGTCTGCTTGTAGGGCAGCAGGAACAGCAAATCGATGTCGGAGCCCGGCGTCAGCAGCCCGCGGCCATAGCCGCCGGTGGCGATGACGCTCATACGCTCAGCGGTAGACGGGTTTGTCGCCCGGTAAAGATGGGCGAGCGTGTAATCGTAAAGCACGCCGATAAACGCATCCTGGAAGCAGGACAGACCAATCGCGCATTTGCGCCCGCGACCATCGGCCCCAAGCTGGCGCTGCGCCGCCGCGCGGGCGTGTTCCACGATGCGCTTCAACAGCTCAAGCATCCTGGCGCGCATGACGCTATCCTGCGCGGCATACTCCTTGTGCAAAGCCGTCAGTTCGGCACGCAGCGCGTCCGCGTCGAAATAAGGCGCCGGGATTAGCAGAGTCTGGTCCATGAGTTCGCGTCGCCCGATGGTCCTGATCGAGCTATATATCTAACATATTTTTGAGCTTATACAGCGCCTCCAGTGCGTCCTTGGGCGTGAGTTCATCGGGGTTTATCTCGCCAATCGCCTGTTCGATCTCCGAGCGCACGGAAGGCTTTCCCGGTGCAGGATTTGGCGCGGCGGCGAACAACGGCAGATCGTTGGCCAAATCCCTGGCGATACCGGCCCGTTCCCCGCCCTCAAGATGGCCCAGCACCTGTTTTGCACGCGCGACGGCCGCCGCGGGAAGTCCTGCGAGCTTGGCCACGTGAATGCCATATGAGCGGTCGGCGGCGCCCGGCACCACATTGTGCAGAAAAACAATATCGTCGCGCCATTCCTTCACCTGCATGGTGACGGCGCCGGCGCCTTCAATCGTGCCGGCGAGCGC
>JADFHH010000226.1 GCA_022567275.1 Pseudomonadota bacterium
CGTGACTAAACCCATGCTCAGTGTTGATGAGGCGCTGGCGCGCGTTGTGTCGGGGCTTGAGCCTACAGGCCGCGAAACCATCCCCCTGGAAGATGGCCATGGCCGGGTATTGGCGCATGGCTCCGCCGCGCGCATGACGCAGCCGCCCTTCGATGCCTCGGCGATGGACGGCTATGCGGTTCGCGCCGATGATCTGACAACCATCCCTTGCGAGCTGAGTATCATCGGCGAAGCCGCCGCCGGGCATCCTTTCGAGACGCAAATTGGTGCGGGAGAAGTTGTGCGCATTTCTACCGGCGGCGCGGTGCCCGCGGGCGCCGATACCATCGTCATTCAGGAAGATACGAGGCGCGAGGGAGACAAAGTCACGATCGAGCAAGCGGCTGAGCGTGGCGCGTATATTCGCTCTCGCGGGCTCGATTTTACCCAAGGCGACGTGCTGCTCGAAGCGGGCCGCAAACTCTCCGCGCGAGATCTGGCGCTCGCGGCGGCCATGAATGTGACGCAGCTCAAGGTGCGCCGCAAACCTGTAATTGCGATTCTGGCGACGGGAGATGAACTCGTCATGCCGGGCGGCGATCCGAAATCCGGCCAGATCATCTCCTCAATTCCCTACGGGCTTGGCGCAATGGTCGAGAAAGCCGGTGGCCGCCCTGAGCGTATGGGCATTGCCCGCGACACTTTGGACAGCCTGTCGGAGCATATCGCCAAGGCGCGCGAGGCGGACATCCTGGTGACCATCGGCGGCGCGTCCGAAGGGGCGCATGACCTTGTCCAGGGCGCGCTTCGCTCCGCAGGCATGACCCTGGATTTCTGGAAGATCGCCATGCGTCCCGGCAAGCCGCTGATGTTCGGAACGCTGGGGAAACTGCGCGTCCTTGGCGTGCCGGGCAACCCGGTTTCGGCCATGGTGTGCGCGCAGATTTTCCTCATACCCATGCTGCAAAAACTGCTCGCCATCGAGGGCAGGGAAACGGCCCCGGAAACCGCGCTACTGGCGGCGGAGTTGGAGAAAAACGGCGCACGCCAGCATTATATGCGCGCGACGCTGGAGCAAGGGGCGCAAGGCGCGAGGCATGTACGCCCGGCACCTTCACAGGACAGCTCCCTGCTCTCGCCCTTCGCGCAGGCCGACTGCCTCATCGTTCGCCCGCCCGGCGCGCCCGCCGCGGTTGCGGGCGATAGGGTGGCGGTATTGGTGCTGGATTTTTAGATCTCCGTCTTTCCGGCCCCCCCTTGCGGAACACAACTGGAACATGTATAAAGTGTTCACGATTTGTCCATAGCTTGTATCTGGTTTGATTCGGATGCGCCATATCTAGCATGGCGACTACACACGAGAGGCTTTCATGCTGACGCCGAAACAAAAAGAGTTGTTGATGTTCATTCATGAGCGGGTCAAGGAACAGGGAGTGCCGCCGTCCTTCGACGAAATGAAAGATGCGCTCAACCTGAAATCCAAATCCGGCATCCACCGGCTCATTACAGCACTTGAAGAACGCGGCTTTATCCGCCGCCTGCCCCACCGTGCCCGCGCGCTGGAAATCCTGAGGCTGCCGGAGTCCGTCAACCGCAGTTTTGGCGGCAGGCAAGGATTTACACCGAGCGTCATCGAAGGCTCTCTGGGCCGTGTGCAGATGGCGGACGATGGCGAGCCATCGTCCGACAATGTATCCATTCCGGTCATGGGGCAGATCGCGGCCGGCGTTCCCGCCGAAGCTATCCAGCACCGCAGCCGCACCATCTCCGTGCCGCCGGAACTGCTTACCAAGGGCGAGCATTTCGCTTTGGAAGTCAAAGGCGACTCAATGATCGATGCGGGCATTCTGGAAGGCGACACCATCATTCTGCGCCGCGGCGACACCGCCAATACCGGCGATATCGTGGTCGCCCTGATCGACCAGGAAGAGGCCACCCTCAAGCGCCTGCGCCGGCGCGGCGATTCGATTGCGCTCGAAGCCGCCAATCCGGCCTATGAGACACGAATTTTCGGGCCCGACAGGGTCGACGTGCAGGGCATCCTGGTCGGCTTGATCCGAGTCTATTAGCGGGCCTTTTGTGACTTATATACTTGAATCCCTCATCACAAAAAAAGCTGCAAATGGCACATCGACATATGAGCCAATCAGTAGCGTTTGGGAGGGGAATGACGGCGACTTGCTCGAAGAGATGTTTAAGTTTTATGCGACAATCCCGCCTGAACCGATCCTGGACGCCACATATAATGCGGGGAGATTCTGGAAAGGTTCGACCCGGGATGTCGTGTCTATGGATATAGACCCGAAATACAAACCTATGATCGTTGGCGACAATCGCAAAATGAAGGGGGTCCCGTCGGCGAAGTTTGGAATTGTCGTATACGACCCGCCCCATGTCGGCCCGCAAGGGCGGGATAAAAGCCGCAAACGGTTTGATGTAGACTTCGGCGCGACGATGGAATGCGGCGGCGACCAGGATTGGAGCCTGAGCTATCTCTACCCGGATTTTTTGAAGCAGGCCAAGAGAGTATTAAAACCAGACGGCCTTCTTCTCGCGAAGATCACCGACATGGTGAACAACCACAGGTCGAAATGGCCGCATTGCGATTTCATGCGGATGGCAGAAGATGCCGGGTTTACCGTTTGCGATTTGATTGTCAAGATCAGGAAGGGGCCAATGGTTTCAACCAAGTGGAAGACGGCTCACCATGCGCGAAAGCGACACTGTTTCTGGATTATCTGCCGCAACGGAGATAATTGTGAGAGATAGATATTGACTGACCCTCTTGGACAGGAAGTTTTCAATCCCCTCGACAAGACTCACCTGGCGGAGAGCGTCAAGGACCATTTGCTCAGACGCCCCGTTGTTCAATTGCCACCGAGTCGATTTGTGGGGGCCGGGATTTATGCGATCTACTACACAGGCGATATTCCCGCCTATCAAAGAATTTCCAGGATTGCCCTGAGCGATGAAAAGGCGATGCCAATCTATGTCGTCCCCTGTGAAGAAACCCGAACGCCATTGATTTGGCTTGCGTTTTCACTGATATGACGCAACTGGATTTGCAAGAAATCATGGTTTTGGCGGTGGTTTTCTTGCGATTTGGGATTCCTTTTCCGGCCCATTTGTGATTCCCTGAAAGCTCATGAATCGGGGGTTCAAATGCGACCGAAACAGCAGCAAAAAGCACGCCACGACGACCTTTTCCGGGCCCGTCTCGACCGGATCATCAACATGAAGCACGAACTCGTCGTCCTGGCCGACAGGATCGACTGGGCCTGGCTCGACGACGAGTTGGCGGAGTGTTTCTCCGACCAGGGCCGTCCGGCGGAGCCGGTGCGCTTCATGATCGGCATGTTCCTTTTGAAGTGCACCTACGGGCTTTCCGACGAGCAGGTCTGGGACCGTTGGGTGCAGGATCCTTATTTCCAGTACTTCACCGGCGAGGAGTTTTTCCAACACGCGTTGCCGCACGAGCGGTCCGGGATGAGCCATTGGAGGAAGCGCATCGGCGGGAAGCTGGATATTCTGTTGCAGGAGACCCTGCGCATCGCCGTTGATGCCGGCGCCTTGAAGAAGAGCGATCTGGGCCGGGTCACCATCGACACCACGGTGCAGCCCAAGAACGTCGCCTTCCCGACCGACGCCAAGCTGCTGGAGACGGCGATCCGCCAGCTGGGCAAGCTGGCCAAGGCGCATGACGTGCCGCTGCGCCAGTCCTATATACGCGTCGCCAAGCGCGCCGCGATGATGGCCGGTCGCTACGCCCACGCCAAGCAGTTCAAGCGCATGAACAAGCGGATCAAGTTCCTGCGCACTCGCCTGGGCCGGATCATCCGCGACATCGGGCGCAAGACCGAAGGCGACGAGGGGTTGGAGGAGGTCTTCGCCGTACCGCTTGGCCGGGCCAGCCAAATCCGCTCCCAGAAGCAGCGCCAGCGCGGCTGGAAACTTTATTCATGGCACGCGCCGGAAACCGAGTGCATCGGCAAGGGCAAGGCGCACAAACCCTATGAGTTCGGCGTCAAGGTCTCGCTCACCACCACCAACAGGCGCTGCAAGGGCGGCCAGTTCATCCTCCACACCAAGGCCTTGCCCGGCAATCCCTATGATGGCCACACCCTGAAAGACGTGATCGAGGAAACCGAGGCGCTCACGGGGCGCGAGATCGAGCGGATATATGTCGACAAGGGCTACCGGGGCCACGACGCGCCAAAGCCCCGGCGTGTCTTCAAATCCGGCCAGAAGCGCGGCGTCCACGGCCAGATCAAACGAGAACTGCGACGACGATCCGCCATCGAACCCGTTATTGGACACTGCAAGGCCGACGGCCATCTGGGCCGCAACTTCCTGAACGGCCGCCTCGGCGACCAGATCAACGCCGTCATGAGCGCCGTCGGCTACAACCTCCGCCTCATCCTCAAATGGTTGAGGAAACTCTTGCGCCAAATCATCGCTGCAATA
>JADFHH010000227.1 GCA_022567275.1 Pseudomonadota bacterium
AATAAGCGGCAACGTCACACATCTGTAACGGGAGAGTGTCGGCTGAATCCTTGCCATATGGGTCTTCGATGATCCGTCTGATCGGAATGTTCCGCGCCCCGGGCCCAAGCCTGGCATCGTGGGGAATGTAGTTGTGGACAGCCATCTTACGCACCAGGCGCACCAACTTCTTTCCAGCAGTGGCGTCTGTAACGACCATGCCGTGATCGTGTCGATGACCGCCGGGGAAGTTGCCGTTTAGCATAGTGTTTTCGAAGCGTTGGAATAATGTGGTCCAAGCCGTATGAAACACATCATAGTCATCCGGCTTACCCTGCTTATCCACGATTACGTTCGTTATTGAAATCGTGTTGAGCTTCGCCAATTCATCCAACGTATTCCGCAAGATCGCAAGGCGGTCATGTTTTGCGATCCCGAACACGCCTTTTCGTATGAAATCGTAGGAGTGAATTTCGCACGGATTGGCAGATTATATGTAGCCCTCAATGTCCGCCGAAAATCAATCAATGTGTTAATGAAATTTCGCCAATCGGACTCATGCACAGCTAGCCCAGATAGGCCGAAATACCTAGTAGGAGAATTGACTAGGCCAGTATCTCCTGTGTCATCGACGTAAAAGATATACATACTATCGATGATATACAGCGAATCAATTCACAAAGGCCAGTGTCATAGAAATCGCCAATACGGCGAGCGTAAACTACCAAAACGCCCCCACCATACGCTCCGAGGGTTCGGTTCCCTCCGCTCGCTCCTTTTCAGGACAACATGTCCCGACGCATTATGCGTAACAAATATTTTCGCCATGTGACCCAGCACTTTTTTCCGCTTTTGAAACATTTTTCACCCCGAATCGATTGTGGTCTGGATTTGTGCAGTCAACGATACAACCTCCCCCTCAAGGGCGGAAGGCGATGAGAGGGTGCTCCCCGGCGACGGTAATATCAGCGGAATTGGGCTGTCGCGTGAAAATAAAAGGGGGTAAAACATCAGGCGCCGGATGCAAGAAAATGTCCGGCACAACCGGTTCATGGGAGGGCGACATGGCGAGCCGCTATCACAAAGTCTATGAGAGCTGGCAAAACGATCCGGAAGGATTTTGGGCCAGTGCGGCGGAAAATATCGACTGGGTGAAACCGGCGGATAAGATATTCGACCCCGACGCCGGTGTTTATGGCCATTGGTTCGCGGGCGCGACATGCAACACCTGCTATAATTGCCTCGACCGGCATGTCGCGGGCGGGCGCGCCGGTCAGCTGGCGCTGATCCATGACAGCCCGATCACCGGAACACAGAAAAAATTCACTTACGCGGAGTTGCTCGAGGATGTCGCCGCCTTCGCCGCCGTCCTGCAAGATCTTGGCGTCACCAGGGGCGACCGGGTGATCGTCTATATGCCGATGATTCCCGAAGCGGCCATCGCCATGCTGGCCTGCGCGCGCATCGGCGCCATCCACTCCGTCGTGTTCGGCGGCTTCGCCGCCAATGAGCTGGCGACACGCATCGACGACGCCGCGCCCAAGGCGATTTTGAGCGCCTCATGCGGCATCGAGCCGGGCCGGGTAATCGCATACAAGCCCCTGCTCGATAAAGCGATCGAGCTGTCCACCGCAAAGCCGCAGGCCTGCGTGATTTATCAGCGCGAACAAGCACTTGCCTCGATGATCGAGGGCCGCGACCATGACTGGGCCGCGCTGCTGGACGCCGCCAAGGCGGATGGCAAACGAGCCGAATGTGTCACTGTCGCGGCGACCGATCCGCTCTACATCCTCTATACATCGGGCACCACCGGTGAGCCCAAGGGCGTGGTCCGTGACAATGGCGGACACATGGTGGCGCTCTACTGGTCGATGAAAAACCTCTATGGCGTCGAGCCGGGCGAGGTCTACTGGGCGGCGTCCGATGTCGGCTGGGTGGTGGGCCACTCCTATATCGTCTACGCGCCGCTGCTGCATGGCAACACGTCCATATTGTTCGAGGGCAAGCCCGTCGGCACACCCGATGCGGGCGTGTTCTGGCGGATTATCTCCGAGCACAAGGTGGCGGCGATGTTCACCGCGCCCACCGCGTTCCGCGCCATCAAGCAGATCGATCCCAAGGGCGAATTTATCGAGAAATACGATCTGTCGAATTTCCGCACCCTGTTTCTGGCCGGCGAACGCGCCGATCCCGATACGCTGCTGTGGGCGGAAAAACATCTCAAGGTGCCGGTGATCGACCATTGGTGGCAGACCGAAACCGGGTGGTGCATCGCCGGCAATCCGGTCGGTCTGGGCGCGCTGCCCGTCAAGCACGGCTCGCCATGCGTGCCCATGCCGGGTTATGAAATTCACATTCTCGATGACAACAACCGGCAGGTCGAGGCGGGAAAGATTGGCGCCATCTCGCTCAAGCTGCCGCTTCCGCCATCGTGCATGCCGACCCTGTGGAACGCGGATGCGCGCTTCCGTGAAGCTTATCTGGAGGAATTTCCGGGTTATTACAAAACCGCCGATGCGGGCTATCTGGATGCGGAAGGCTATGTCTATGTGATGTCGCGCACCGACGACATTATCAATGTGGCCGGCCACCGGCTCTCGACCGGCGCCATGGAGGAGGTGGTCGCCGCGCACCCCGATGTGGCCGAATGCGCGGTCGTCGGCATCGCCGACCAGATCAAGGGACAGATACCGGCGGGCTTCATCGTGCTGAGCGCCGGCGTCAACCGTCCGACGGAGGAAATCGAGAGCGAAGTCATCGCCCTGGTGCGCGAGAAAATTGGCCCCGTCGCCGCCTTCAAGCTGGTGATGGCCGTGCCGCGCCTGCCGAAAACACGTTCGGGCAAAATCCTGCGCGGCACCATGCGCTGCATCGCCGATGGCGAGGACTATAAAACGCCCGCCACCATCGACGATCCGGTGATCCTCGATGAGATTGCGCAAGTGCTCGAAGGGCGCGGATATCCGGGGTAGGGGTGGTAAGGGGTGTTACTCAAGGACAAGGTCGCAATCATCTCCGGGGCCGCGCGCGGTATCGGCTATGCCTGTGCGAAACGCTTCCTCGCCGAGGGCGCGAAAGTGGTGCTGGCCGACATCGACGAGGAGGGAGGAGAGCGCGCGGCGGTGAAGCTGTCCACCGGCGATCATGTGGCCGTTTTCGTCGCCTGCGATGTCGGTGAGCGACTCGATGTTCACAATCTGATTGCGCAGACACTCGACATCTATGGCGCCATCGACATTCTCATCAACAACGCCGCCATTCTCGACTCCGCGCCGTTTCTCGATCTGGAGGAAAAGGAGTTTGACGCGGTTCTCAAAACCAATCTGAAAGGTCCTTTCCTGCTCGGCCAGGCGGTGGCCAGGCAGATGGCGGCGCAGGTGGACGAAGGCAAGAAGCCTGGCGCCATTGTCAATATGTCGTCGGTGAACGCGGTGTTCGCCCTGCCCGATCATGCCGCCTACACCGTGGCCAAGGGCGGGCTGGCGCAGCTGACAAAAGTCATGGCGCTGGCGCTCGCGGACCGGGGCATCCGCGTCAACGCCATCGGGCCCGGCTCGATTCTGACCGAAATGCTGCAACAGGTAGCGAGCGACGAGGCGATCACCAGGCGCATCATGTCGCGCACGCCCTTGGGGCGGTTCGGCGAGCCATCGGAAATCGCCGCCATCGCCGCGTTTCTGGCGAGCGACGAGGCGAGTTATATCACCGGCACCACCATCTATGCCGATGGCGGGCGCCTGGCGCTCAACTATACGGTGGATGTGGCGGGGCAAGGTGAGGGGTGAAGAAAGTCGATATCCGTGCCCGAAAAAATAAAAAAAGAGGCCCGAAAAGCCCCCTACACGCAACGTTCCTGAATTTGTGCTTTTACGATCTGGCTGGCTTTGCCGAAATCCATCCGCCCCGTATAGCGCTCTTTCAGCGCCCCCATGGTCTTGCCCATGTCTTTCAGGCCGGCGCAGCCAATCTCGTCCATCAGCGCCAGCACCGCCGCGCGGGTTTCTTCTTCACTCAGCTGTTTGGGAAGAAATTTTGCGATGATGTCGATTTCTTCATGCTCCTGCTGGGCCAGTTCCGGCCGCCCGCCTTCCTCATAGGCCTTGATGGATTCATGGCGCTGCCTGACCATTTTTGCCAGAATTTCCAGCACCTCTGAATCGGACACGCACTTCTTGTCGCTGGAGCGCGCGGCGATATCGCGGTCCTGGATCGCGGCATTGATCAGCCGCAAGGTGGACATGCGGCGCTTGTCCTGCAATTTGATAGCGGCTTTCAGGGCGGCTTTAAGCTGGTCACGCATGGGGGTGTTCATTTCGCTGTTGAGATCGCGCCTAGACTAATCCAAGGCCGGTTTGAAAAGCAACAGGTTTTTCCAAGATA
>JADFHH010000228.1 GCA_022567275.1 Pseudomonadota bacterium
GGAGTTCTTTGGACTCTTTCCGGACTTGTGGGGTCAACCGCTCATGCTTGTTCTCGTTCGTCAGGTCCATAAAAGCCGGGAGCCACGAACAGGCATGTGAGCCGAAGTGTTGTGCCTCGACCAGCCATTGCACGAGATCGGGGCGCGAGGCCTTGAGGCCAGGAATGCAACCTTCGACCCTGCCACTTTTCTCAAAGTTTCAGAGGGTCCAAGGGACCAAAGGTCCCAATGTTGAAGCTACTTGCGACGAGCGAGGAACCGGTAGTTCGAATTCCAGTCACCATCCCAGAGACGCAGGCCGGCGCCGCGCCCCAAGCCGTACCCGCGAAGCACGACCACGTCGCGGCGGCCGTTCCGGGGCCGCCAGATGGGCTCGCCGAGACCAACGATGGGGAACTCTCGCTGGGTCTCGGGGAACTTTTCTCCATAGGCGAGGTTCTCGTGCGGTCCGGAGCGCTCCCACTCGATACCCATCTCACGAACGACGTCTTCCGACGAGATGTAGCGGTCGAGGTGGAAAAACCTGTACTTGGCCTCCACCGTACCACTCGTTCGGGGCCGAGGAAAGTGTTCCTCGGTGATGTCCGAGTTGACATCGTCGTAATTGCCGGCCTCGACCATCTCCTCGGTCGTGCGGCTCCAGTCCACGGCAAGAGAAAAAGTCTCTGTTGTGGTTTTCGCCTCGCCGACAATGAGCTCGCCAATCTGACGACAAAGCGTTTCGTCGGTCTCGAGGCGACGGAGGTCTTCGTCTCCTCCGCCGGCATCTCGTACCGCATTTGTCAATGCCTTGAACACGCCAGCCGCGATATCGAACGCCTCATAGAATCCGTCTTCATCTTTGGCTATGCTGGCGCCGTGTGGGCGTTTGGCAGAAGCATCGAAGCGCAAGGACCGCGCGTGAAGGCGCTCACCGGCATCGGCGGTTATGTTAATAGCGGCGCGCTGCCCTCTGTTGCGGGCCCGGTCAATTTCGATGGCGATGTCACCATGGCTCAGATTCTTGCAGGCTATCAGTGGCGGCGTGGCGAGTGGACCCTCAAAGCCTATGCCGGCGCCGGCTTCGAAAAACATGATCTTTCACCGGACGATCCGGCGAATTCTATCAATGGCAATCAGTTTGGGATCATGGGTCAGCTTGAGCTTTGGCGCAATCTGGGCGAGGCCGGCTGGCTGTCGCTGGACGCCAGCTACGCCGATGTCTTCGGCTCCTATTGGACACAGCTGCGTTTGGGGCGCCGGATGCACCAGCGCTTCAGCGCGGGCGTCGAGGCCGGAGCGCAGGGAAATCAGGAATATGACAGCGGGCGCGCCGGAGCTTTTCTGCGCTTGCATATGGGCCGCAGCGAACTCACCGCATCTGGCGGGCTGTCAGGCGAATATTATAGCAATGATTTTGGCGGCTATGCTGCCTTTGGCCTGTACCGGAAATTCTAGAAAATTTATCCGGCCTGCCGCACTTCATCATCGTCAGGTTCGGTGCTGAGCCATTTGTCGACCACCAGCCCGGCGATGTCGCCTATGCGTGCTTCCAGACGCGACCACGGGACGACCAGGTCGGCGCCGGCATCGTAGGTTCGGTCGCGCAAGCCGGCATCCTCACCATCGACTAGCGCGATGAATGGCGCGTAACGCAATCCCGGCGCCAGACGCGCGGTTTCAAGCAAAGCGCCGGTGTCGCAACCGCCATCCTCCAGATCTATGATGAAGATATCGGGCTTGATCCGGTTGCTCTTCAAACGCTCCTCAATGAGAAAGTCGAAGGCGTCCCTGACGCTCGACTCTATCAGAAATTCAGGGTTTTCCCAGATGCGTTCCAATGCGCGGCACAGCCGTGGCCTGTAGTCCTCGCGCCTTATCGCGACCAGCAGCAGCGGGTTTGAATTTGGCATGGTTTGTTTGTAAACCATTGAGGATTGATCCGGCGATTGTGCGAAGTTATAATACACGTTATGCGTGTAGTATTGTTAATATACTCTCAATAAGGGATATTCAGGAGCGCCGCATTTCCGCCTGAGTGTCGTTCAAAGATGCGCGAGCAGGGCTGTCCGGGACTTTTACCGGCGAGCCATCGGCGCTAAGATAGAGACCAGCTATTCAGAAACACAGAAATAACGGGAGAGCTATGACTCAGCCCGATAAGCGACAGAAGCGCCTGGTCGGCGAAGAAGATATACCGGACGACGTCTGGGGGGTGCTGCGCTCATCCGCATTGCTGGAAGTGGGAGAATTCCGCGTGTTCGAGATTGCCTATCAGCAATGGCATGGCGAGGACGGCGAAGAGAAGATGATCGAGAAACACTTCACCCGCTATATGTTCAACGACATCGTACCGCCCTGGGTTCGCCATTTCTGTAACAAAGTTCTGAAGCTGGACGGCGAGGAAGCGCTGGACCCGGCTGACTTCGGTATTGTGCGCAAACCGGCCACCCGCGAGCAACTCAACAAGGGGCTGGAAGCGATCATGTATATTATCCTCGCCCTGACGTGCATATTCCTGCTTGGGGAGAGCGCCGCGCGGTACATGCAGCTAAGCTGTGTGTTGCCGCCATGCTATTGAGAGATTGTGAGAGTTCAGGGCAGATTTTTGGAAAGTGGATGCGCCTATGGGGGGAACATGGATTGATTGGCTGCTGGTGGCCGGCACGGGATTTGTGGCCTTTCACGGCCTGACTTATCGCGATGCCAATGGCGACCGGCCCTGGGTGCATTTGCTGTTTGGCAGCATCGGCCTGATGTTCTGCTTCCGGTTCCTGCTGCACAACATTCTGGACGTCTGGTAGCGCGGGCTAACGCTCGTAGGGCCGCTGCCTGGCGTCCACATCAGGGATTTGCAGGACGCGCTCGGATGCCGGCAAGGCGAACTGTTTTCTCAGATAGTCCAGCCGGTCCTCGATCGTGGGCGGCTTTTCCTGAACGTTAAACAGCAGCCGGTCGAGCCAATGCATGCCCTCGGCAATCTCCGGGTCCATTTTCAATGACCGCTCATAGTCGTCCAGCGCCTGTTTGTGGCGGCCGGAATGGTCGTAGATGATGCCGCGCAGCACATAGTTGCCGGCGAATTCGGGGTTGATCTGAATGGCCCGTTCAATCGCCGCTAGCGCATCCGCGTAACGCTTGATCTGGATATAGCTGTTGGCCAGTCCGCGAAGCGCGGGCCCATGGTTGGGATCGGCTTCGAGCGAGGCATTGAAATAACCGGCGGCGCGTTCATAGTGGCCGTCCTTGAAAACCTGATTGCCGTCGATATAGGATATATCGCCCGGTTCCATTCCGGCGAACTGCCGGTAGAACTCAAAGCCGATCCACAGCACGCCGCCACAGATCGCAACCCATTTCGTAAATTGATAAAGCGGCCCGTACTTCTGGCTCATTTTGCACCGGGGAGACCGAACAGATTGGCGTTGAACATCAACGCGAAAGGAACGACGAGAAGAAACGTGATGAAGCGGGCGCGTTTCATCTGACCGGCCAATTCCGTTTCATCGAGGAAACGTCCCAGCTTGCGTTGCTGACGCCGGATGCTCAGTGTCCAGACAAGCTTGGAGACCGGGATGAACAGCATGGCGGCGAGCAAGGCGCTCCAGCCGTAAAACCACAGATTATCAGGGCCCATTCAATTTCACCGGGTCATATTTTGTTCAACCTTGGCGCGGAACTCTAGAGCAGACGGGGGGGCAAAGAAAGAGGGCCGCCGAGTGGGCGGCCCTCCGCTATTGTCGTGGTCAAGGCCTACGACTTGTCGAGATCGAGACGAGCCGCGCCTTCGCCAAGGTCGCCGATATCTTCGACCAGAGGCTCGACCTCTTTGGTCGGCACCGCGGACATCTCCATCTTGTATGCGAGGAACCACATCATGAAGACACCAAGCCCCCACCACAGGATCTGCCATGCCCAGATCGAGGGCATGCCGAACGTCCAGGCTTCGACGCCACCGTTCGGATCGCCAAAAATGGTGTTGCCGATCACGGCGCCAGGGCCGATACCGAAGAAGAACCACACCAGCGTGATAATCCAGGCTGCCGGGATCAGCTTGCGCTTCTCTTCCGACAGAGTGATATGCTCAGCCAGGAAATTGTGGAACTTCATCCGGTGCTTCAGTTCATCATCGTTCTGGGTCACCGCGGAGATAGCGATCGCCGCCCCCAGATTGAAGAGGATGCCCCAGAAGGCCGAGTGCATGGTCAGTGGCCAGCGGCCCCATGCGGTGATGCCGAACCAGTTCTGACCAATGGTCTCGGTGCACATCACCGCGATGATGCCCAGGAACAGGCCAACCGTGATGCCCTGACGGGTGAACCACGGGAAATAGCACAACGACATCAGTGACGGCCACATCTGGAAGCCGAAGGCAACAG
>JADFHH010000229.1 GCA_022567275.1 Pseudomonadota bacterium
ATGGCAGGCGCACTGCCATTTTAAACCCCCGGCTTTCCAGGCAATGCCGTTGCCGCTTATTTCGAAGCCACATCGGGCTTCACCACCACCGGCGCCACGGTTCTCTCTGATCTGTCACAAGTGCCAGCCAGCATAATCGCATGGCGCGCGCTGCTGCAGTGGATCGGCGGACTTGTAACACTTGTGGCGCTGGCGGCGTTGCTCGGACCGCTATCGGGTTCATCATTGCTGGACCGGCAATTGCGGCTCATTGGCCACAGCACACAAGGCGTCAGCGTTCATATCAAAGATGCCATCCTTGCAATCACACCACTCTATGCAGCACTGACGACCGCCTGTTTCATCGCCCTGTCCGTTTCGGGCATACCCGTCTTCGATGCATTTTGCCTGTCGCTATCAACCCTTTCAACCGGCGGTTTCATGCCGCGCGACGGCGCCTTTGTGTTGTATGACTCGCCAATGGCCGAGTTGACGCTCGCACTGTTTATGGCCATCGGAGCGATCAGCATTATCTGGATTCGCTGCATCATTCAGATGCGCTGGACGCTGGTGCGCGAAATCCGCGAGCCGCTATGGATCATATGGGCGATTCTCCTGTTCGGACTCATATTGGCTGTTATGCTGGCCTTTCGCACCGGTGAGACAAGCCCGAACCTGTTGTTCCACGAGCTCACCATGGGTCTCGCGTCCGCGGCCTCGATCATATCAACCTCCGGCTTTCCCATTTCACATCAGATCAACGCGCTTATTCCCTTTTTAGTCCTGCTTGGCCTGTGCATCATTGGCGGCGGGAGATTCTCGACAGCCGGTGGTCTCAAGGTCTACCGGATTGCGTTCATGCTACGCCAGCTTGGCCGTGAGCTGCAGATTCTGATCTATCCCCATGGCGTGCGTCCCTCCCGCCATGGCGCCGAAGCGCTCGACAATGAGATCATCAAAGCCACCTGGGTCACTTTTACGGCTTTCATCCTCATCATCGGCATCATTGCAATGATCATTGCCTCGACCGGCGTGCCATTCGCCGGCGCGCTGCTGGCGTCAGCCAGTTCGGTTTCCAATATCGGACCCGCTTACGAATTTGCCCGCGTCGTGGACTTCCCGGATGCGCCTGGCTATGGGCAAATGAGTCCGCTTGCACAGATTGTCATTTCCGCGGGAATGATTTTTGGAAGAGTGGAAATACTCGCCCTGCTTGCTCTTTTCAACGGCGTGTTCTGGCGCAACTGATCAGCGTCGTCAGCAGCACACCCGCGGCCCGATTTCAGCTAAGGTGCACGCCAGTCCGGCCCCCGGCAATCCGCTGCTCCCGACTCACTCTGTCGCAAATGTGCCGGTACAATCAGCGGTTGATCGTGGAGTCTCATGCAGCTTATTATATTTTTATGTTATTTATCAGCATGTTATAGAACATACGCCACTTCAGGGTTGCGAAATGCCATGACCATGGCGTCTAATATGACAGGCAGAGTGTGCGTACACAGGAAAAAGGTCAAAAAAGACGTTACGCTGCAACTCAGCGGTTGAAAGTCTCACCACAACAAGAAGACGGGATAGTCATGGCGGCTGAGAAAGTCCAAAGTTTACAGGACACTTTTCTAAACCACGTCAGAAAGAATAAAACACCGCTCACGATCTTCCTGGTCAATGGTGTAAAACTGCAAGGTGTGGTGACCTGGTTCGATAATTTTTGTGTGTTGCTACGCCGCGACGGTCACTCCCAACTCGTTTACAAGCACGCCATCTCCACCATCATGCCGGGGCAACCCGTTCACCTGCTCGACGAGGGGCCTGAGGAAGAGCAGGCGGAAGAGAGTCCGGCCTGATCCTTGCGTAAAGTCGATCCCAACAAGCTGACAACACAGAGCGGCAGGACGCCGGGGCAGGGGATTGAAACCCGCCTTGCCCCAACCAAAGCGCTGGTGCTGTGTCCAATATTGCGCGCAACCAAGCCCGCATCCTCCCGAAACCGCGCGCAAGCAAATACCCGCACAGCTCAGGAGAGATTGGACGAAGCCATCGGGCTGGCACGCGCGATCTCTCTGGACATTTGCCACAGCGGCGTTGTGCAGATCGCCAAACCGAACGCCGGCACTTTTTTTGGATCGGGCAAGGTTGAGGAGTTGCGGGGCATCGCCGCGGCTGAAAACGCCGATCTCGTCATTGTCGATCACCCGCTCACGCCGGTGCAGCAGCGCAATCTCGAACAAGCCTGGAATGTGAAGGTTCTCGACCGGACCGGACTCATTTTAGAGATATTCGGCGAGCGGGCGCGAACGAGGGAAGGGCGGCTTCAGGTCGAGCTCGCCCATCTCACCTATCAGAAAAGCCGCCTGGTGCGCAGCTGGACCCATCTTGAGCGCCAGCGCGGCGGCGGCGGATTTCTTGGCGGCCCTGGCGAAACGCAAATCGAAGCCGACCGCCGCGCCCTGCAAAACAGGATCGTGCGCATTCGCAAGATGCTCGATCAGGTGCAGCGTACCCGCATGCTCCACCGCAAAGGGCGCAAGCGCGTTCCCTATGCGATCGTCGCGCTTGTGGGATACACAAATGCGGGGAAATCAACCCTGTTCAACCGGCTGACAGGGGCCGGCGTGGAGACCGGGGATATGCTGTTTGCCACACTCGATCCGACCATGCGCGAGATTCGGCTGCCCGGTGGAACCAGGGCCATTTTGTCGGATACGGTCGGGTTCATTTCAAACCTCCCGACCGGCCTCATCGCCGCGTTCCGGGCGACGCTTGAGGAAGTTCTCGAAGCCGATCTCATTGTGCATGTCCGTGACATCTCCAGCAGCGCGACGGAAGAGCAGCGCCGCGACGTCGAAATTATCCTTTCCGAACTCGGCATAGAGACAGCGCAGCCGGAGAAGACGGTGTTTGAAGTGTGGAACAAAATTGACCTGCTGGAAGACGAATCCAGGGAAAAACTCCGTAACGCCGCCGCGCGCTCCAAAGGCGTCGCGGCCGGCGTCTCCGCGATGACAGGTGAGGGCGTGCCGGCGCTGCTGGAGGCTATTGAAGAGCGGATTAACAGCGCCGCTACGATGCTCGACATCACGCTCCAGCCCGGCGAAGGGGCGTTGATAAACTGGCTGCATGAGAACACCCAGATGCTCGGCCAAAGCACCGACGAAAACGGCCGGACAACCTGCCGCGTGCGCATTTCTGAGCAAAAGCGGGATCAATTCATGCAACGTTTTTCCGGCAGGTATTTGGCAGCGGCCGCGGAATAACGCACGCTGTATCAGGAACCGCGCGTCTCTTCCCTCCGCTTCACCTCATCCCACAACCGGTCCATTTCCTCCAAATCCGAACCTTCCGGGGTCTTGCCTCTTGCGGCCAACATTCTTTCAATCTCCTCGAAACGGCGCACAAACTTTGCGTTGGCGCGGCGCAAGGCGTCCTCGGGATCGATGTGCAAATGCCGCCCGAGATTGGCGAGAACGAACAGAAGATCGCCAAACTCCTCGGCGATTTTTTCCCGGTTCGGGTTCTCGTGTGAAACCGCATGTTCAAGCTCGGCCGTCTCTTCACGTATTTTTTCAAACACCGGCTCCATGGATGGCCAATCGAATCCAACCCGCGCCGCCTTGTCCTGGAGTTTTATCGCGCGCACCAGTGCGGGGAGGGCGCGCGGCACGCCCTCGAGCACGCCACGCGATACGCCGCTTGTTTGTTTGCGCGCTTTCTCCTGCCCCTTGAGGCGCTCCCACAAGCCATCGAGATCGACCGCTGCGCGCTCCGCCGCATCGCCGAACACATGCGGGTGCCGGCGGATCATCTTTTGGCAAATCCCATCCACGACACTATCAAAACCGAAGCGCCCGTCCTCGCGCGCCATCTGCGCGTGATAGACCACCTGCAACAGCAGATCGCCAAGCTCCTCTTCAAGCGCCGCCATATCGCCGCGCTCAATGGCGTCGGCGACCTCATATGCTTCCTCGATAGTGTAGGGGGCTATGGTCGCGAAGGTCTGCTCAAGATCCCACGGACAGCCGGTTTCCGGCGTGCGCAGTGCCTCCATGATGGCGAGGAGGTCTTTTATCGATTTTCTTTTCTCAGTAGGAGGGGGCGTCATGCTGGGTTGTCTAAACAAGTTCTGGTTGGTTCACGTTGAACGCAAACAATGCTCCGGGAGACTCCCAAAAACAAGCACTGGGCCGCAGCAGTGCCGCCAGCAACAGCAACCCGGAGGATTTTCACATGGCTAGAAAACGTCGCACCTCACGCGCTGGCAGGACCGCCAGCGGGCGCTTCAGACGGATGAAGGGTATGACGCGGTGGCGAGCCGTTTGGGCAAGAAGG
>JADFHH010000230.1 GCA_022567275.1 Pseudomonadota bacterium
CGCCACGCCGCTTCCGATCACCACCGTTGCGGACTCATGGCCGGCAAGCGCCGCGGTGTCGAACGACACCAGGTAACGCTTCCGCAGGAGGTATTTCTTGACCATACGAGGCCCCTTGCCGCTCTTCGAGAATAAATATATTCTACGCCAAATGCCCCCGGATGCAAAAGGCGCCGTCAAAAGCCGCCGTCAAAATGTGCCGCCGCCGTCGGCTTTCCGGCACAGGTGCCGTTTACAGAAGCGATGACGGCGCCCAAACCTGGAGGAAACTGCCCTCCGGCGACTGGTGCGCATACCCCTGGGGCATCCTCCGCGGACCCGGCCGTAATCTACGCAACCACTTTCGGCGGCGGCGTCCGGCGTTCGCCGGGTCGTGGGTCGCGCCGGCGGATGTCGAAATCGAAGGCGAGGGGGCTGCGCGCCGCGCGGTTCATGCCGGGACTGGCGCGCGCGTCACCATCGGTTCCGTCGAGAAAATGTCAAAGTCGAAACACAATACGGTGGACCCGGAGGACATCATTGGCCATTACGGCGCCGACACCATCCGCTGGTTCATGCTGTCGGATTCACCGCCCGAGCGCGATGTGCAGTGGACCGAGGCCGGCGTCGAGGGCGCCTGGCGGTTCGTGCAAAGGCTGTGGCGGCTGATAAGCGATGCACCGGGTTGGATTGCGCCAGCAAGCTCCCGGGTGCCGGACAACCTCAGTGAGGCGGCCCTCGGGTTGCGCCGGGTATCCCATAAGCGGCTGAAGCTGGTCGGCGAGGCCATCGAATCGCTACGTTTCAATGTGGCCGTTGCACATATCTACGAATTTACCAGCGTTATCGAAACCGTTATCGGAAAACGGCAATTCGAGAAAGACGACGGCGTCAAATGGGCGCTGCGCGAGGCGCTGGAGATTCTGGTTATCCTGTTCGGCCCAATGATGCCGCATTTGGCTGAAGAATGCTGGAAATCGCTGAACATTTCAGGTGCGCTGCTGGCCGAAACGCCTTGGCCGGAGGCGGACCGGGAGTTGCTGGTCGAGGATATGGTGACCATCGCCGTTCAGGTGAATGGCAAGCGCCGCGCTGAATTGACGGTTGCGCGCGAGGCTTCGAAAGAGGATATTGAAGCAGCGGCGCTAAAGCTGGAGAATGTTTTGCGCGCCATCGAGGGCCGGAAAATCAGAAAAGTCATCGTCGTACCGCTGAGGATTGTCAATGTCGTCGCGTGAAGGGATACAAGCGAGCCGCCGCCGCGTGCTGGCGCTGCTCGGCGCCGCCTTGCTCGCCGCACCGGCTCTGTCGGCCTGCCAGCCGCTTTATGGCAGCACCCGGAGCGGGGCACGGCTCCAGGACGTGATGGCCGGGCTCGATATTACGGAAATACCGGGCCGGGTCGGGCAGCGCGTTCGCAACGAGCTGATTTTCAGCGCGACCGGCGGCGCCCGGCCCGCCGCCTCGACTTACCGGCTTGATATTTCGGTTCGCGAGAAAATTACCGACACCCTGGTGGCGCGCACCGGCAACGCCCAGGGTCAACTCTACAGTCTCGATGCCCGCTTCAAGCTGGTTCGGCTGGCGGATAACAAGGTCGTGCTGGAAGGCAGGAGCGCGGGCCGCGCCTCTCTGGACCGCACCTCTATTCTGCAACCTGGCGGCAAACGGGCGCGATTTCTGTTCTCCGATGTCCGCGCCCGGATCGACGCGGAGAACCGCGCCGCGCGCGTCGTCGCCGATGGCATAAAAACCCGTATCGCCGCGTTTCTTTCCAGCACGGCCTGAATCGTTTCGCGCGCCATCAGACACGTAAGGCTTCTGCCATGGTCGCCTACAAGGCCGCTCAGTGCGCTTCGTTTGTCCGCTCGCCCGACAAGCGAATCATGGCCGCCCTCGTCTACGGCCCTGAAGCCGCGCTGGTGGCGGAACGCGCCCGGGAGTTGACGCAAAACATCGCCGCGCGCGATGACAGCGAGGTGGAAATCATCCGCCTTGACGATAATGATTTTTCACAGAACCCGGACCGGCTGGCGATTGAGCTGCAAACCCTTTCCATGTTCGCCGCGCGGCGCATCGTCCGGGTCAAGGCCGAGCGGCGGCTGCAAGCGGAGGACCTTGAGACCTTATTCGCCGGCGATCTCGCCGCCACTCTCATCGTCGAAGCGGGCAATCTGCGCCCCTCTTCAAAGCTGCGCAAGATATTCGAGGCCAGCGATCGCGCCGCCGCACTTCCTTGCTACGCCGATGGAGCAGGGCGTGATGTGGCGCCGGTAATCGAGCGCGAACTGGCGGCAAACAGCGTGCGCATCTCTGGCGAAGCGCGCGTCTATCTCATGAGCCGTCTGGGCGGCGATCTGGCGTCAGCGCGTTCGGAATGCGCCAAGCTGGCGACATATGCCGGGGCGGGAAACGAGGTTAGCATTGCAGATATCGACGCGGTTATCGGCGACTTGGGCGCCGGCATGGCCGATGCTCTCGCCACCGCGACAGCCGGAGGGCGCACCCGCGATGCGCTTCGCCAGCTCGACAAACTCATCGCCGGGGGTCAGGGCACGCAGGGCGCCCTGGCGGCGCTCAGCCGCCATTTCCAGCGCCTGCACCGGGCGTGCGCCCTGGTCGAATCGGGGGTGCCGGCCAAAACCGCGATCGGCAAATTCAAACCTCCCTTGCAATTCAAGCTTCGTGACGCGCTGGTGGCGCAGTGCCGTAAATGGAGCAGGAACGGCGCGGCGCACGCCCTGTACCATATCCATGACGCCACGCGCCGGACCCGGCTAAACCCGGCTCTGGACGCCGAGCTGACCCAGCGGCTGCTCATCGTACTCAGCCGTGGAAAATAATTTACACTGCGCGAAGCCCCTTGGCGTCAGATGTTAATCGAACATTAACGCGACGGGGTGAACAATCGCGATCCCAAATCAATATATCGTCGCGCAGATGACACAGACACCCCTGGTTTCACACGATGCCGCCGCCACGCTGAATGAGCTTGAGCAGGTGTTGAACGCCGAACGCGCGGGCCGCGCCAGGGCGGAGGCGGAGAGTCTCGCCAAATCGGAGTTGCTGGCCACCGTCAGCCACGAGGTCCGCACGCCGCTCGGCGCAATCATTTCCATGGCCGAGTTGCTGCTCGGCACCTCCCTTGACGACCGTCAGCGCCACTATGCCCAGACGTTGCAGCGCTCCGGGCGCGGGCTTGTGACCCTGCTCAACGATATTCTCGATTACTCGAAACTCGAAGCCGGCCGTTTCGAGCTTGAACCGGTCCCCTTCGGCTTTGCCGATCTGATGCGCTCCATCGGTGAGGGTCTTGAGGCCAGAGCCGATGACAAGGGTCTCGCCTCCAGCATCGATATCGCGGAAGGTTTCCCGCCGGCATTCATCGGCGATCCCGTCCGCATCGCCCAGGTTCTCAACAATCTGAGCGACAATGCGCTGAAATTCACCGAACAGGGTTCGGTGCGCATTCGCGCCGGTTATGGCCGCAATGGCGATGAATTCGTGTTGCGTTTCGAGGTTTGCGATACCGGGGTTGGCATGAGCGAGGAACAAATCGCGCAGCTGTTCGAACCCTATGCGCAGGGCGGCAGCTCGATCGCGGTGAGATATGGCGGCACGGGGCTGGGCCTGTCCATCGCCCGCCAGCTCACGCAATTGATGGGCGGCGATCTGGGGTGCGAGAGTACGCCCGGTCAGGGCTCCATGTTCTGGTTCACTATCCGTGTGCGCGAAGCCGGCAAGGCGGCGCAAGATCAAAAGGGCGAGGCTCACCCGGCAAGCGCGGCGACCGGACCGCTCTGCGGCCATGTGCTGATCGTCGAGGACAATGACGTCAACCAGATGCTGATCGCCGCCTATCTCGACCAGTTCGGCGTCAGCCATGAGACGGCGGTCAACGGCCGGGAGGCCTTGCAAATGATGCAGCAGCGCCGGTTCGACGTGGTGCTGATGGACATTATGATGCCGGTCATGGACGGGATCGAAGCCACCCGGCAAATCCGCGCGCTTGAAGGCCGTGCGGCCAGGGTGCCGATTATCGCGCTGACCGCGAACGCCATGAAGGGGGATCGTGAGAGTTATCTTGCCGCCGGCATGGACGGCTATCTGTCGAAGCCCGTGAGCGCCGCGGATATCTTCACCGCGCTTTGCCAGCATCTCGGGAGCGAACCGCAAACGGCGGTGTCTAACGCCTGAAAGGACCGGACCCTGGAGCGCTTCCGTCTTTGACGGAATCGCTCTGGTTTTTCTCGCTCGCGGCTATTCCTCACTTCGTTCGGGCCTGCGCGGGCGCGGCGCATAAGCGCCGGGCCGCGG
>JADFHH010000231.1 GCA_022567275.1 Pseudomonadota bacterium
AGAGTGGCCGCGTGTGCAGCGTCCCCGCCCGGGCCGGCGGCATCGAAATGCCAGATCGGCGGTTGCTGTGCGGACATGAAGGCGATGGCCTTGCCGGCATCCAGGGCGCTGCCGCCGCCAAAGGCGATGACGCCGTCATGACCGGCGGCCCTGAAGGCTGCGATGCCCGCTTCCACATTCGCAGCGCTCGGATTGCCCTTCACATCGGAAAACAGGCCGGCGGCGAGGCCGGCATCGCGGACGAGGGCGAGTGCACTCTGTGTAATCGGCATGTCCTTGAGTCCGGCATCGGTCACCAGCAGCGGCGATTTCATGCCCGACGACCGGCACAGGCGCGGCAGCCGCTCTACCGCGCCGAGGCCGAAAACAATGCGGGTCGGGTAGTTCCATTGGCGGATTTCAAGGATGCTCATGGCCGGAATGTCCTCAATGGGTTTGGCTGCGCTAGCCGATCTCATGGGCGCGCAAGTGAAAGCTCTTCGGCCGCGTCAGATGCTCATAGCCGATGCTCGACAGGCTACAGCCCCGGCCCGAATCTCCGGTGCCGGTCCAGGCCAGCGCCGGATCGAGATAGTCGCAGCGGTTCATGAAAAATGTCCCGGTGTCGATCCGCTCGCCGATTTGCCGGGCGGCATCCTCGTCGCCCGTCCAGACCGACGCGGTAAGACCGAAGGGCGAATCGTTCATCAGCGCGATTGCCTCCTCGTCACCGCTAACGCCCATGATGCCGACAACCGGACCAAAGGACTCCTCGCGCATCACCGCCATCTGGTGGTCGACGCCGGTAAGGACCTGCGGCGCAAGATAAGGCGTTCCGGCCTTGCTCGGCGGAAAGGCCGCTTCGTCGATATGCGCCTTCGCGCCCGCCCCGAGCGCGCTATCGATCTGGGCGCGCACGAAATTGGCCGCATTCGCGTTGACCATGGGCCCAAGGCTCGTCGCCGCGTCGAGCGGGTCGCCCAGCACATAGCGGCGCGTCAAATCGGCGAAGCCGTCCACGAAGCGGTCATGGAGATCGTGATGGACATAGATGCGCTCAATAGCGCAGCAGGATTGGCCGGAATTGAAGAACGCGCCGTCAACCAGATTCTCGACCGTGAAATCAAGCTCCGCATCGGCCCGCACATAGGCGGGATCTTTTCCGCCCAGTTCGAGGCCCAGCGGGATGAATTGCCCGGCCGCCGATTTCTCCATCGACGCGCCGCCGGCGAGCGAACCGGTAAAGCAGACCAGATCGGTGAAACCGCTTGAGATGATGTTGTGCGTTTGTTCGTGAGTAAGCACGAGGTTTTGGAACAGGCCGCCGGGCAACCCGGCCGCGTCGAAGGCTTTCTGGAACCGTTCGCCGGCGAGAAGCGTCTGCCGTGAGTGCTTGAGAACCACCGCATTGCCAGCCATAAGCGCGGGAATGACCGAATTGACCGCCGTCAGATATGGATAGTTCCAGGGAGCGATGGTAAAGACGATCCCCAGCGGCTCGCGTCTGACAAAGCGGGTAAAACCCGGTTTCAGCTCCGGCGTCACGTCGGCCAGGGCGCTCTCAGCGACCCCGATCATGTGCCGCGCGCGTTCCTCGAACCCCTTGAGTTCGCTGCCCGCGAAGCGGACCGGTCTTCCCATCTGCCAGGAAATTTCAGGCGCGATTGCGTCAGCCATGGCCAGCATCGCATCGACCGCGCGCGCGCAATACCGGGCACGCTCGCCAACCGGAACGCGCTTCCATTCCTGTTGCGCGCGCCGCGCGGCGGCAAAGGCGTTTTCCAGCTCTTTTTCCGCGGCAACCGGACGCTCGGCATAGAGGCTGGCGTCGACTGGCGAAATGCATTGTACTGTCTGCTGCATCGGGGTTCAGATGATCTCGAAGTAACGTTCCATCTCCCAGTCGGTAATGGCCTTGCGGAACTCGCGCTCTTCCCACTCGCGGGAGGTGGCGTAGTGGTCGACGAACCCGGCGCCAAAAATCTCGGCCGCGGCCTTCGATTTGCGCAGACGCTGTGCTGACTCCCACAAGCTGCGCGGCAGGCGCTGTTTCACCGGGAATGTCCGGTCATAAGCGTTGCCCTTGATCCGCGCCGCGGGTTCGATCTCGTTCTCGATGCCCCACAGCCCCGAGCCGAGTGCGGCGGCCAGCGCCAGATAGGGGTTAGCGTCGGCCGGGCCAACCCGGTATTCCACCCGTTGCGATTTCTCCGATCCCGGAATGACGCGAAGTGCGCATGTCCGGTTGTCGACTCCCCAGCTCGCGTCGGTGGGCGCCCAGAAACCGGGGATCAGCCGCGTGTAGGCATTCACGGTCGAGGCGACCATTGCCAGAAACTCGGGCATCAGGGCCTGCTGGCCGCCAACGAAATGACGCATGGTTTGCGACATCGCGTGCTCGCCTTCAGGATCGAAGAAGGCCGAATTGCCATTGTTCCACAGCGACATATGGATGTGCCCCGACTGACCCGGCCAGTCTGGCGACCATTTGGACATGAAGGTTGCCATCTTGTCCCGCTTCTGGGCGAAAATCTTGGTGAAGGTCTTGAACAGGGCGGCGCGGTCGGCGGCCTCGATTGCCGGGGCAACCCCGATCGCCGCTTCGAGAGCGCCGGCGCCGGTCTCTTCATGCAGGCCTTCGAGGGGGAAGTCCATCGCCTCGCACAAATCGAGCAGGCCGCGATAAAAGTCCGAGCCGCTGGTTGCACGGAGCACCGAATAGCCGAACCAGCCCGGCGCCATAGGCGTCAGGCCGCGATAGTTCTTTTGCCGCACCGAATGGGGCGTCTCGTCGAAAACGAAGAACTCATACTCGAAGCCGGCCATGATCTCGAACCCCATCGCCGCCGCGCGCTCGATAACCTTGCGCAGCACGCCGCGCGGGCACAGCCCCTCGGCAATGCCGGTAAATTCCCCAAGCACAAAGATCATATTGTCTTCCAGTGGCAACTCGCGCGTCGTTTCGGGGAGAAGGCGGACCGTGGCATCGGGATAGCCAGTGTGCCAGCCGGTATATTTGACACCCGGATTCACATAGAGCCGGTCATGGGAATCCCAGCCCAGGATCACGTCGCAGAACCCAAAACCCTTTTCCAGTGCGGATACGAACTTGTCCGTTCCCATATATTTACCGCGCAGCACACCATCGGCGTCAAACACCCCGACCTTCACATGGGCCATGCCGCGCTGTTCCACCAGCGTCTTGAGATCGCTCGCCGATTTGACGTCTCTGGCATGCATCGCATTCCCTCCGGTGTGCCCGGACCTGAACAAGCCCGGCAAAGCTTTCATTGCGTATGTGGACTCAAACCAGTTCGCGCGCGACCTCGTCAAGACAGGTATCGAGAATAGTGAGCGCCTGGTCCATTTGCTCGATTGTCGTAGTCAAGGGTGGCGTGAGCGTCACTATGTTGCCCATGGCCGTCTTGAAACTGAGGCCCCGGTCGAGCGCCGCATACATAACCGCCTCGGCCGCGTCATTCGCAGGTTGTTTGCCGGCGCGGTCCAGAACCAACTCGATGCCGATCAGATGGCCGCGCCCTCGCACGTCCCCGATGAGGGCATGCTTTGTCTTCATCCGTTCGAGCCTGTCGAGCGCCCAGGCTCCCGTGCGGGCGCAATTCTCCACCAGTCCCTCATCTTCGATGATGGCGATGGTGGTCAGCGCCGCACGTGCAAGCACCGGGTTTTTCTCATGGGTATAGTGGCCGATGGCATATTCGCCCGCCACGTCCAGTTCCGGCCGGCATAGTGCTGCCGCAATCGGCAGGATGCCACCGCCGAGCGCCTTGCCGAGCACCAGGATGTCAGGGACCACCCCATCATGTTCGCAGGCGAACATGCGGCCCAGCTTTCCAAGCCCGGTGGGAATTTCATCGAAGATCAGCAATGTCCCATGGGCGTCGCAGGCGGCGCGAACGCTTTTCCAGAACCCGGGAGGGGGCAGATGCACGCTGCTTGCCCGCACCGGTTCCGCTACCACCGCCGCGATATCGCCCTCGCATTCCAGTATGTGCGCTATCGCTGCGGCCGCGGCCATGGGGTCGGCGTCGCGGTAGCTGTCGAACGGCGCGACATGGCTCGCTCCGGGCAGCAGCGGCCCGAGTGCTGGAGCACGGAATAATTCCTCGCCGCCAACGCTCGAGGCGCCGAAACCGGCGCCATGAAACGACTCCTGGAAGGAAACCGTCTTGTAACGCCCGGTGGCGATGCGGGCGAGTTTGAGTGCGATTTCGATGGCGTCCGAACCGCCGGTCGCGAACAGCACTTTCGACAAATCACCCGGGGTTATTGTTGCCAGTTTCTCGGCCAG
>JADFHH010000232.1 GCA_022567275.1 Pseudomonadota bacterium
GTAGATCGCCAGGATCAGCTGCTTCTGGTTGTTTGGTTGGGTCCTCATACATCCTGTTTGTCCTCATCGCACAGGCGCCGCATGATCTGGTTCAGCACGCTCAGCTTGTACGCCGTGTGGCTAGCGTGCCGTTGGCCTTTGAGCGCGCGGTGAAGCGAGCGGGCGCGCGCCAGCAATTCACTTTCGATATCCCGGGTCAGGCCTGGATAAAGTTTTCGCACCGATGTGCCGTAGAGAAGCTCGCAGGCAATCAGCGTGCGCAGGCCCGGGCGGCGCTGCAACCGTTCATAGCGTGAGATGAGCTGGCCGCTTTTTTTCGCCAGAAGAAAGGCCACGTCTTCCTGGGTAAAACCGCTTCGCTTGCGGTAGGTGCGCAGATAGCATTCGAGTGCATGGTCCATACATGTGTTTGTTACGGGCGCGCTTAAAAACAGCGCCCACAACGGGTTGTGAGTTTAATGGAAAGTGTCACGCGCAATAGACGTCACAATGTGACTTTGCGGCCTCATTGTAGCAGCTCGCACATACAAGCGAGCGTCCTCTTTTGATGCGAGACGCACCGGTGCAAGGAAATGGTCTCGGCTCAACCGGTCAACCTAATCAGGGCGAACTCCTGAGCGGCCCTTCAGACCTTGAGACTTCGACGGCTGCTATACCCTCAAGACACTCAAGAGCGGAAAATCAACAGCCCGAACGTCGGCTAAGCGTCGCTAAGCGGAAGTCCCCGAGCATGTACTCGGACGACTGTTTGGTGCCAACAGCCGACATTGGTAGCCCCTCATATGAAACCGCAATGTGCCATATTGCTATGCCGGTTGCAGGAGCTGTCCACTGCATCCCGTCTGACAGGCGATCAATATCGAGCTGTCTTGGCCGCCAGCGCCTGAGCCTGCCATTGGCGTTTTCCATCCCGCACCTGATTTACCAACAATTCCTATGAACATTGTCATTCGGGGGGAGAGAGTACATAGAGCCTTTGAAAGCAGATATTCTGGTTCCCTGCTCAACACAAGGCAGGAGGTGGTCAAGGTGTCGCAGATCGAAACGACAATATTCCGCGCAGAGTCCTCCAAAAGGACCGGGCGGGATAATCGGGCTGAAATCATATCGCGAAAATTATTTTGCGATCTGGTAGGGCTTTTCGAAGTGCTGCTTATTACCGCCTGTGGTTGGATCGCTAAAATTGCCTATGTCGATATGGTGCTGCACGCCAGCCAACCGGTTTGGCAATATTTGAGCGCTGCCGTGCTTGGCGCGATATTGAGCTTTGGCGCACTCCATGCCCGCGGATTGTATTCAGAGGACAAGATCCGCGATTTCCGGAGCTCGGTCGCCGGCGTCGCCGCCGCCCTCTTGGTGGCCTTTGCTATTCTGATTGCTCTTGGTTTTCTTTTCAAAATCGCTCACACCTATTCGCGAGGGTGGGTGCTGTTGTGGTTTGTATTGGTTCTTGTCGCACTCACCAGCGAGCGTTGGCTCGTGGCCGCCTGGATGTCCAGGCAAATAGAGTCTGGGTTCTTCCGGCAGCCGGTGGCGATATATGGCGCAGGAGTTGTCGGCCAGCAGGTGCGGGACCACCTCCTGCAAGAGGATGCCGGCGTTGAACTGATAGGTGTGTTCGACGATCGCGCATCATCGCTGCGCGGAGAGGGTGACAATGTGCCCACCGAAGGCGGCCTCGAATCCATACTTGAATACGCACGCGAACACCGGCTTGACCGAATTATTATTGCCCTGCCGGCTTCGGCCACAGATCGAATCCTAGAAGTCATGGACCGGCTGGACGAATTGCCGTGCGAAATCTATCTCTGTCCCGACCAGATCGCCCTGAAGCTGAAGCGGCCGCGCGTTTGCTATATGGGAACACTGGCCCTGCTCGAGATGCAGCGCAAGCCAATGAGCGAGTGGGACCGTATCGCCAAGATGTCGCTGGATTACGTTATTGGCGTAATACTTCTGATCTTGCTGTCGCCGCTGATGCTTTTGACTGCACTGGCCATAATGCTCGAGAGCCCGGGCCCGGTGTTGTTTCGGCAATTGCGCCACGGTTACAATCAACGGGTCTTTTCCGTACTTAAATTTCGCACCATGACCGTTTCCGAAGACGCATCTTCATTTCATCAAGCGCGCAAGAACGATTCACGCGTAACCAGATTCGGGCGTTTTCTGCGGCGCTCCAGCCTTGATGAGCTGCCGCAGCTCATCAATGTCATACGCGGGGAAATGTCGCTGGTAGGCCCGAGGCCTCATCCCCTCATGCTCAATTCCAAGTTCGAAAAGAGGGTCCGGAAATATATCAACCGGCATAAGGTGATGCCGGGCATTACGGGACTGGCGCAGATCAACGGTTGCCGGGGCGGGACGGAAACCGATGCGAAGATGAATAAGAGAATCTCGCACGATCTCGACTATATCAAGAACTGGTCCATTCTCCTCGACATCAAGATTCTATTCCTGACGATTTTTTCCGTCATTCGTGGCGACAACGCCTATTAGCCTGGGTTTTTTTTGAATTTATTTTCCTCATTAATATTAATAATTTACGAGTTAATGTTGAAATTTGAAACATGATCGAAACGTGAAATTCTCGACTATGTTGAGCCTTAGATGAAAATAAGACGCAGAGCTTATTCTGCGCCAGGATCGAAGGCTCATCGAAATGGCTAACATATACAAATTCGACCCTCCGCGTGTCCTTGTAACCGGCGGCGCCGGATTTCTCGGCTCGCATCTGTGCGAACGGCTTGTGAAGCAGGGCAGTGAGGTCCTTTGTGTAGATAATTTCTATACCGGGCGACGCGCCTCGGTCGGGCATCTTCTCGAAGACCCGCGTTTTGAATTGCTCCGGCACGACGTTACGTTTCCGCTCTATGTCGAAGCGGACGAGATCTATAATCTGGCGTGTCCGGCCTCTCCGGTGCATTACCAGCATGATCCGGTCCAGACGACCAAGACGTCGGTTCACGGCGCCATCAATATGCTGGGGCTGGCGAAGCGTCTCGACGCCAAAATCCTGCAGGCGTCGACCAGTGAGATTTACGGCGATCCGGCCGTGCATCCCCAAACCGAGGAATATTGGGGCAATGTGAATACGGTGGGACCGCGCGCTTGCTACGACGAGGGCAAGCGGTGCGCCGAGACGCTCTATTTCGACTATCATCGCCAGCATGGCCTGCGTATCAAGGTAGCCAGAATCTTCAATACCTATGGACCGCGGATGCACCCCAATGACGGACGCGTGGTCTCGAACTTCATTATGCAAGCGCTCCAGGGTGAACCGATTACGGTTTACGGTGAGGGCGGCCAGACCAGGTCGTTCTGCTATGTCAGCGATTTGGTCGATGGCCTGGTTCGCCTGATGTCGACGCCTGACGAGATCACCGGGCCGATCAATTTGGGCAACCCGAATGAAACGACGATCCTGGAACTTGCCGATGGGCAACTGCTCCAGTACATCCGCACGAACTGGGGCGAGCTGTGGCGCGCCTGCTCCGAGGACGGCGGCGTCTACGTGTGGGTCAAAGAGGCCTACGGCGAGAGACTCGCCTTCGTAGCGGTCTGGCAGCAATGGATCGAAAACGTAATCTGGTTGCCGTCGATCCTCACCGTGATCGTCGTCGCGGCCAGCATCGCCTGGATTCCGTTGATTCGATATCTGGACGACGAGATCTATCAGTATTTGCAGAGCGTGCAGGCTTACATAGGCGCTCCGATTACGGCGACGTTCCTCACCGGCATTCTTTGGCGCGGCGCGACCGCGCGGGCCGCTTTGACGACGCTCCTCTTTGGAGGATGCATCGGCGGCGTACGATTCCTGCTCGACATCTTGCACAAGGCCATGGGCTATGACCTGGGAGCGCTCAACGCGGTGGTCGAGTTTAGTTTTCTGAACTTCAGCGTGATCGTGTTTTTCGTCTGCGTCGGTCTCATGGTGGTCGTCAGTCGGTGGGGCGAAAAACCTCTGGCGGCACGCGTGGCGGGTCTCACGGTGGATTGGTTCGCCCAACCGGGCCCGCCGGAGGAGCGAACGGAAAGGCAGCGGCTGCTGAAGGTGGCCAGCGGATTGGTGGCCGTCTCGGTGCTGATATTGTGGCATCATTTCCGGTAAAACAAAGGCGCCTGGCAGGGCGCCGGAAGCCACAGCCGGTAAGTGTCGCCAAATCTTGCCCCCCTTACTGAGTAGCTTTACTTCAGTGATCTAGGATGTGCGCCTTATTGTTGGCAGCGGTACCACAGAGTTGGGTTTTACTGCCGCTGACCTGACCGGTACCTACTTTTACGATGCTG
>JADFHH010000233.1 GCA_022567275.1 Pseudomonadota bacterium
CAAGAAACCGTTTTCACAACGCCTGCTGGTCGAACGTATCCGGGCGCTGTTGCGCCGCCAGGAAGCGATTGCCACCGGCGAAACCCCGGAGGGCGAGGAAAACAAGGTTATCGTGCGCGGCGAGCTCAGGATGGATCCGCTGCGCCATTCGGTCACCTGGAAGGGCCGCGACATCACCCTGACGGTCACCGAATTCCTGCTGCTGCAAGCCCTGGCCCAGCGCCCCGGTTTTGTCAAAAGCCGCGACCAGCTGATGGACGTGGCCTATGACGATCAGGTCTATGTGGACGACCGCACCATTGACAGCCACATCAAGCGGCTGCGCAAGAAAATGCGCTCGGTGGATGATGACTTTTCCGCAATCGAGACTCTCTACGGCATCGGGTACAGGTACAACGAAGAGTAATGACGCTCGCGTCGGAGACAGACGTGAAAGATTCTGAAATATCCAAGGGCGCCGATGTGGTTCTTGGCGACGACTGGGTCGCCCCCAAAACCTCGGCGCATTCCGACTAAGTGGGTTCATAGCGCAAACTCGGCGTATCCGTGTTGTGACCGTCCGGCGAAGGCGCTCTGGCGACGGAGTGTCGGTTTCTGTTACGCTGCCGGGGCAGCGTAACGCCAGGGTAACAGTTCATCTATGCGGGTGATCTTGTGATCGGCGATGCGGCCCAGAACATCTGTGAGCCAGCCCTGTGGGTCAACGCCGTTCAGCTTGGCCGTCTCAATCAGCGTGTAGGCGATGGCCGCTGATCGGCCGCCGCGCTCGGACCCGGCAAAGAGCCAGTTCTTGCGGCCTATGGCGATGGCCCGCATTCCCCTTTCGGCTGTGTTGTTGTCGATCTCCAGCAAGCCGTGATCAAGATAGGGCCTGAGCCGTTTGATGCGGGTGATGGCATAGCGGATTGCCTGCGCCAGCGGCGTTTTGCCCGAGATGCGCGTAAGCTGTGCACCAAGCCACGTGTCGAGATCATCGAGAACTTGCTTTGCCTTTGCCTGCCTCAACCGCACCCGCTCATCCGGTGGCGATCCACGGGCTTGCTTCTCGACCGCGTAAAGTTCGGCGATGCGCCTGATCGCTTCTTCAGCGATGGCAGAGCCCTGGGATTGCTGCACATCGACGAACTTGCGCCGGATGTGCGCCATGCAGGCCACCTCGTGAATACGGCCTGAGCGGTACAACTCTTCAAAACCAGCGTAGCCATCGGCGTGCATCCAGCCGGTGTAGTCCTTGAGATGGCCGAATGTACGTATGCCTTTGCGATCGACACTGAACTGATACCAGGCCGCCGGGGGCGCATCGCCAGCCCATGGCCGTTCATCTCTGGCGTATGTCCAGAACCGTGCCGTCTTGCATTTGCCGCTGCCGGGAGACAGCATCTTCACGGGCGTATCATCAGCGAAGATCGCTTGTCCCTTCAGGACATGACGGCCAATGGCATCAGCCAAGGGTTCCAGCAGCGCCGTGGATTTACCGACCCAGTCAGCCAGGGTTGAGCGTTCAAGGTCGATCCCGTCGCGGTCGAAGATTTGCGATTGGCGATAGAGCGGCAGATGATCCGCGTATTTGTTGACCAGCACATGCGCCAACAGACCGGGTCCTGGACGACCGCGTTCGATGGGACGCGATGGCAATGCGGCCTGGCTGATCTTCTCGCAGCAGGTACAGGCCATGCGTGGACGCACGATCCGGTTCACGACAAAACGCCCCGGCTTGTACTCCAGCTCCTCGGTTACATCCTCGCCGAGTTGACGCAGTCTACCGCCGCAGGAGGTGCAGGTCTCACCTATACCAAGTACCGTCTCGTTACGCGGCAGGTGATCGGGCAACGGGCGGCGCTTTGGCTGGCGCTTCTGATCGACATCATCGGACGATGGCTCTGGGGACGGGCTTTCCGCCGCACACGCGATCTCTTGCTCTTCCAACTTCAGCTCAAGCTGATCGAGGGCCTCGGAGCGCGAACCGAACTGGTGACGGCGCAGGCCCGCAAGTTGATGCTTCAGCTTCTCGATCAACACGTCGCGGCTCTTCAGCTCGGCATCCCGGTTCGTCAATTCTGACGCCATGGAAGCGATCAACGCCTTCAAAGCTGTTGGGTCGTCAGGCAGCTTTTTGATGTCATCAAGCATGGCTGACACCTATCATTTAACCGGGGTGAAGGGAATCCCACAACAATGCCAATCCACTGGAAATGAACAATTTACTCAGCCTGTTGTCAGAGGCCGCCATGTCCGCTTTGGCATACGCCAGTCGATGCCTTCGAGCAGCATCGCCATCTGCGCGGGCGTCAATGCGATCTTCCCGTCCTTCGCGGCTGGCCACACGAACTTTCCCTTCTCCAGGCGCTTGCTGAACAGACAGGCTCCTTGGCCATCCCACCAAATGACCTTGATCAGATCGCCACGGCGTCCCCGGAACACAAACATATGCCCATTGAAAGGGTTCTGCTTCAGGGTCTGCTCGGCCTGGGCAGCCAGGGTGGCAAAACCCCGGCGCATGTCGGTCACTCCAGCCGCCAGCCAGACCTTGGTGTTGGACGGAACAGGGATCATCCGGACAGGCCACGGATCAGATGCGCCAACGCCTCGGGATCGTAGGTCCCACTGACCCGCAAGCAGTGCCCGCCAGCAAGCTCGATCTCGATCGTGCCCTTGGCAACGTCAGCTTCAACGACAGGCGGTTCATCCTTATCCAAGCCCTGATCCACGATCTCAACCGGGAGAAAACATGGCACATCCGCCGTTGCCAGCACCGGGTCGGGCGCAAAGCGAGAGTCACGCAGCCATTTGAAGATCAGGTTCGCATTCATCGCATACCGGAGCGCGACCTGCGCGACCGATACGCCCGGCGTCGCCGTCTGAAAACAGATCGACCGCTTCTCCTCGTCCGTCCAAAGCCGCTTCGTTCGACGCGCCACCCAAAACCCCGTAGTGTCCACTATCCGTGGTGGACACTATCCGACCACTCCAGGGCGCGGCAGAGCAGTCAGGCCGGACGGTTACAGATCTTCTCGGATGTTCTGATGCAAAATGGTGTTCTCTGATTGGCTGTAAATCAGAGGTATTTATACACCCGACAATCCTGACTATGGCTAGCCGCGCTTCCCTCAAAGGTTGTTGGAGCTGAGCACTTTCGGCCCTGACCGGACCTTCGTGCTGTGCGAGGCGAACGGCAGTTCCGAGCCCATAGTGACCATATGACGTCGCAGCAATTTGTAACGACCGGGGGAATCCAGACTTTCGCTGCGAGTGCGAAGTAGCACGAGCCAATTCCGGAAAGCGGCCGTTCACACGTGAAATTTGAGACTAGGGTCAGGACTCGTTAAATCCAAAATATGACGATTGCAGCGATGCAGATTGCCGAGAAGAACGTGTGGGCACAGCGATCATAGCGCATTGCGATGCGCCGCCAGTCTTTGAGTTTGGCGAACATGTTTTCGACCTTGTGGCGCTGTTTATATAAGGTTTTGCAGTAAGTTGCGGGGTTCTTGCGTTTGGATCTGGGTGGGATGCATGGGGTAATGCCGCGCTCGGTCAAGGCTGCACGATATGCCTCGCTATCGTAGCCTCTATCGCCAAGCATCTCGGTTGCGGCTGGTAAATCAGGCAGCAATGTAGCTGCGCCTCTATGGTCGGACTGCTGGCCTTCGGTCAACAATAGCCGCACTGGACGGCCCTGGCCGTCGCAAACCGCATGCAGCTTACTGTTCAGCCCACCCTTGGTACGGCCGATAAGACGGGGAACATCCCCCCTTTTAACAGGCTGCAAGCCGTGCGGTGTGCTTTCAGATGGGTCGCGTCGATCATCAGCCGGCCCGGCGGGCCGTTTTTTGCAACTAAAGCAGCGAATATCCGGTCGAATACACCCATCTTCGACCACCGTATGAACCTGTTATACAAGGTTTTATGCGGCCCGTAGACCGCCGGCGCGTCTCGCCAGCGCAACCCGTTTCGGATCACATGAATTATGCCACTGATGACTTTACGATCATCCACCCGTGGCACGCCGTGCGACAAAGGAAAATACGGTTTGATCCGCGCCAACTGCTCTTCGTTGAGCCAAAATTGATCCGACATGTTACCCTCCTGATGTTGGAGGGCATTGATTCAGAACATTGGCATATAGGCAAGATATTAATAGGTCCTGACCCTAGGACTTCGTCGCCAAATATGCCTGCCAGGCAGCGTCGGCATCAATATAGGCTTCCTGGCTGTCGACGCTCCAATATTTCAGTTCTTCAACGGGAATGGGCTTTTTGGTGATGGCACAGCGCACGAACGCTCCC